>NZ_KV791132.1:0-2363 GCF_001807855.1 Streptococcus sp. HMSC10E12 | reverse complement strand
ATCTGAGTCAGCATCTGCATCAGAATCAGCAAGCTCTTCAGAATCAACTTCTGTATCTGAATCAGTATCAGCTTCTGAATCTTACTCAGCATCTGCTAGCCTTTCAGAATCTACATCAACTTCAACTTCAGTTTCAGAATCACTTTCAAGCTCTGAATCAACTTCAGTTTCAATTTCTCAATCAATGTCTGAAAGTGAAACTCCTAAAGTTGGTGAAGTAATCATTACTTACATCCGTGAGAATGATGGTAAAGAAATCCAAAAACCACGTCAAGATACACCAAACTCACCATATGACACTCCATATAACACAACTGAGGAAGGTGAAAAACCTAACACAATCAAGACTCCAGATGGTAAGACATACAAGATCGTACCAAAAGGTGATTACCCAGTAGGTAAAGTTGACGGCGACGGACACCTTGAATCATCTGATCCAATTAAAGGTAAAGTTGATAAACCTAAATCAACAATCACTTACGTTTATAAAGAAGTGAAGGGTGACGTTTACGTTCACTATAAAGACACTGACGGTAACACAATTAAAGATGATGTCACTGACGAAAAAGATCAACCAGTTGATAAAGATTACGATACAGTAATTGACAACCGTCCAAAAGAAATCCAGTACAATGGTAAGACATATGAATTGGTACCAGCAGGTAACTACAATGTAGGTAAAGTTGACGAACAAGGTCACCTTGAGTCATCAGACGCTACAACAGGTAAAGTTATCGAAGGACGTAAAGACGTTACTTACATCTACAAACTCAAAGAACAACCAGCACAACCTAAGGGTAATGTTTACGTTCACTATGTAGATACTGATGGTAATACAATCAAAGCATCTGTAACAGATGAAAAAGATCAACCAGTAGGTAAAGACTACGATACAGTAGTAGACAACCGTCCAAAAGAAATCGAATTCCAAGGTAAGACATACGAATTGGTACCAGCAGGTAACTACAAAGTAGGTCAAGTCGACGAACAAGGTCACTGGACAGGTGATGACGCTACAACAGGTAAAGTTGTTGAAGGCGACAAGAACGTAACTTACGTCTACAAACTTAAAGAAGATCCAACGAAACCTAAAGAAGGTGACGTAATCATCACTTACGTAGACGAAAAAGGTAAAGAAATCAAGAAACCTCGTCAAGACACACCAAACTCACCATATGATACTCCATATAACACAACTGAGGAAGGTGAAAAACCTAACACAATCAAGACTCCAGACGGTAAGACATACAAGATCGTACCGAAAGGTGACTACCCAGTAGGTAAAGTTGATGGCGATGGACATCTTGAATCATCTGATCCAATTAAAGGTAAAGTTGATAAACCACGTTCAATCATCACTTACGTCTACAAAGAAGTGAAAGGTGACGTTTACGTTCACTATAAAGATACTGAAGGTAACACAATCAAGACTTCAGTTGTTGATGAAAAAGATCAACCAGTCGATAAAGACTACGATACAGTAGTTGATAATCGTCCTAAGACTATCACAACAACTGATGGTAAAGTTTACGAATTGGTACCAGCAGGTAACTACACTGTAGGTAAAGTTGATGGACAAGGTCACCTTGAGTCATCAGACGCTACAACAGGTAAAGTTATCGAAGGACGTAAAGACGTTACTTACATCTACAAACTCAAAGAACAACCAGCACAACCTAAGGGTAATGTTTACGTTCACTTTGTAGATGAAAATGGTAACACTATCAAACAATCTGTAACAGATGAATTTGGTCAACCAGTAGGTAAAGATTACGATACAGTAATCGATAACCGTCCTAAGACAATTGTTACTGCTGATGGTAAAGTTTACGAATTGGTACCACAAGGTAACTACCCAGTAGGTTCTGTAGATGGTGATGGTCACTTGACAACAACTGACCCAGTAACTGGTAAAGTTATCGAAGGTGATAAGAACGTAACTTACGTTTACAAACTTGTCGATACAACTCCAGAAAAACCAGTAACACCAACTCCAGGTAAACCTGAACAACCAACTCCAGGTAAACCAGTTGATCCAGCTCCTAAAGCTCCAGCTAAAGCTACTCCAGTTAAACCTGCACAAGAAATGGCACAATTGCCAAACACTGGTGAAGAGTCTAACGTAGCAGCTACAGCAGCTCTTGGATTGCTTGCAACTGCATCTGGATTGGCTCTTGCGGCAAAACGCAAAAAAACTGAGGAATAATATTCCTTCGACTTACCCCTAAAACTTATGAGTAAGTAGTCCTAATAAAAACTAACTACTTTTAAGTTAGAATAAGCCGATTAGCTTCGTTCTAAAAAGACACATTCCGATATGGGATGTGTCTTTTTCTGGCTCCTTGTCAACTGTAGTGGGTGAC
>NZ_KV791131.1:0-1483 GCF_001807855.1 Streptococcus sp. HMSC10E12 | reverse complement strand
CCATAAAAAATAAGAGAATAAAAGAGGTAGCAATTATGTGGAATTGGACAAGATTTTTTTTAGGACATTAATCAACTTCTATTAAAATCAAATAATATAACTTAAAAGAGATTGTTAAAAATTAATGACTCCTAATACACTGATGAACTGCACCCCAAAAGTTAGACAGAAAAAATCTAACTTTTGGGGTGTTTTATTATGAAATTGAGTTATGACGATAAAGTTCAGATTTATGAACTAAGAAAACAAGGACAAAGCTTCAAACAGCTTTCAAAAAAATTTGATGTGGATGTTTCTGGTCTAAAGTACATGGTGAAATTAATTGATCGTTACGGAGTAGAAATTGTCAAGAAAGGTAAGAATTGTTACTATTCTCCAGAACTAAAACAAGAAATGATTGATAAAGTCCTACTTGAAGGTCGTTCACGAAAAAGTGTATCTTTAGATTATGCTCTACCGAATCCTTCGCTATTGACAAATTGGACAGCACAATACAAGAAAAATGGGTATACTATTGTTGAGAAAACAAGAGGGGGAGCACCTAAAATGGGACGTAAACATAAGAAATCTTGGGAAGAAATGACAGAACTAGAGCGACTCCAAGAGGAGAATGAACGCTTACGTACCGAGGTGGCTTACCTAAAAAAGTTAAAAGAGCTAGAAGACAGGGACGAAGCCTTACAGCGAGAAAAGCAGAGACAATTAGAGAAATGGCTTCAGGAGGATTTCGACTAGATTTGCTTCTTGAAACGGCTCGTTTACCTCGCTCAACTTACTACTATCAGTTGAAGCAACTGGAGGGGCTTGACAAAGAGAAATAGTTTAAAGACGAAATTCAGACAATTTATTATGAGCATAAAGGAAATTATGGTTATCGTCGAATGACTCTTAAATTGGGAAAACATGGCTTTGTGATAAATCATAAAAAGATCCAACGTTTGATGAAAGTTCTTGGCTTAATCGCTAGAATACGTCGTAAACGGAAGTATTATTCCTACCAAAGATAGGTTCGCAAGAAAGCATAGAATCTTAATCATCACCTATTTGAAACATCAAAAATCAATGAAAAGAATGCTACTCAGATGTGACAGAATTTGCCATTCCAGTAAACAGCTAAAAACTCTATTTGTCGCTAATTTTAGATAACGTTAATAGCGAAATTATTACCTATAATCTTTCTACGTCATCGAACTTGTTACAGCTAGAACAAAACATTACAGAGAAATAGTACAGATAATAGTATGATGGAAACCTTATTCGGCATCTTTAAGTCTGAGATGTTTAACGATTCCGAAAAGAGATTTAAGTCGAATAAGTAAATTGGAACAAGCTAGACCATTTTTCTTATTAACGAATCAAGGTAAAACTAAAAGGACTTGGTCCTGTAAAATACAGAACTAAGTCCTTTACTTATTTCTCTTGTTTCCTTTTTTATTTTATGTTCCTTTCTTTTTTAACGAGATGATTGCACTATGCCTTAAGC
>NZ_KV791130.1:0-947 GCF_001807855.1 Streptococcus sp. HMSC10E12 | reverse complement strand
AGACCTTTGAGAACTGAATAAGAAACCAAGTGCAGGGTTATGATAGAAGACATTATAACCTGTCAATTTACAAGAATAAATCGTCAGACGACGGTAATGAGTTAACGCTCGAACAATTATTAAAGTTTTTAATGAGAGTTTGATCCTGGCTCAGGACGAACGCTGGCGGCGTGCCTAATACATGCAAGTAGAACGCTGAAGAGAGGAGCTTGCTCTTCTTGGATGAGTTGCGAACGGGTGAGTAACGCGTAGGTAACCTGCCTTGTAGCGGGGGATAACTATTGGAAACGATAGCTAATACCGCATAACAATGGATGACACATGTCATTTATTTGAAAGGGGCAATTGCTCCACTACAAGATGGACCTGCGTTGTATTAGCTAGTAGGTGAGGTAACGGCTCACCTAGGCGACGATACATAGCCGACCTGAGAGGGTGATCGGCCACACTGGGACTGAGACACGGCCCAGACTCCTACGGGAGGCAGCAGTAGGGAATCTTCGGCAATGGGGGCAACCCTGACCGAGCAACGCCGCGTGAGTGAAGAAGGTTTTCGGATCGTAAAGCTCTGTTGTAAGTCAAGAACGAGTGTGAGAGTGGAAAGTTCACACTGTGACGGTAGCTTACCAGAAAGGGACGGCTAACTACGTGCCAGCAGCCGCGGTAATACGTAGGTCCCGAGCGTTGTCCGGATTTATTGGGCGTAAAGCGAGCGCAGGCGGTTTGATAAGTCTGAAGTTAAAGGCTGTGGCTCAACCATAGTTCGCTTTGGAAACTGTCAAACTTGAGTGCAGAAGGGGAGAGTGGAATTCCATGTGTAGCGGTGAAATGCGTAGATATATGGAGGAACACCGGTGGCGAAAGCGGCTCTCTGGTCTGTAACTGACGCTGAGGCTCGAAAGCGTGGGGAGCGAACAGGATTAGATACCCTGGTAGTCCACGCCGTA
>NZ_KV791129.1:0-27725 GCF_001807855.1 Streptococcus sp. HMSC10E12 | reverse complement strand
TCACAGGTCGTGCGTCAATTAAGGCAGAAGCTAAGGTTTCAAGCCCAGAGTTGGCCTACTATGATAAGGGTATGAGCGTTAACTACGACAAGGTTTTGACAGCCGATGGTCGTCAATGGCTTTCATACGTGACAACAAGTGGTGCTCGTCGTTATGTTGATATTGCAGCAGCCAAGGCGGAAGCTAAACCAGAAACAAAACCCGTTGCTAAGCCAGCCGATAAACCAAGTCTCCCAGAATCAGGCCGTTATACCTTCACAGGTCGTGCGTCAATTAAGGCAGAAGCCAAGGTTTCAAGCCCAGAGTTGGCTTACTATGATAAGGGTATGAGCGTTAACTACGATAAGGTTTTGACAGCGGACGGTCACACATGGCTTTCATACATGACAGTGAGCGGTGCTCGTCGTTACGTTGATATTGCTTAGTGTAATAATGATTAGGTTGGACATTATGTCCAGCCTTTTTTGATAGCCTTTCTTTATCATGAGATTGAATTTTTCAATTTTTGTGACGTCTTTTGGAGTGCTATAATGGTTAATATAGAATCGAGGTTATTATGAAAATCGCGTTGGTACAGATGGATGTCGTTCACGGACAACCTGTGGAAAATAAAAAACACGTCATAGAGATGCTGGAAAGGGCGCTTGATCACAATCCTGATGTTATTGTGCTTCCTGAAATGTGGAATACAGGCTATGCTTTAAATGAACTTGATGGGCTTGCGGATAAGGATGGATTGGACTCTCAAGAACTCTTGTCTCATTTTGCTAGGAAATATGCTGTAGCTATTATTGGAGGGTCCGTTGCTATTGAGAAAGATGGTAAATTCTACAACACGACCTATGTCTACAATAAGTCTGGGGACTTAATCAATACCTATAGCAAGGCCCATCTCTTTGGCCTTATGGCAGAGGACCAGTACATGTCTGCTGGGTCGAATGAGTCTGTTTTTGAGCTTGATGGTGTGATAGCTGCCAGTGTCATTTGTTATGATATCCGTTTTCCTGAATGGGTGCGAACACAGATGGCACAAGGCGCCAAGGTGCTTTTTGTGGTAGCGCAGTGGCCGGAACCTCGAGTGCAGCAATGGGAGATTTTGTTAAAGGCGCGTGCGGTTGAAAATCAAGCTTTTGTAGTTGCTGTTAATCGTGTCGGAACAGGACCAGACGATGTCTTCTCAGGACATTCTATGGTTATCGATCCACTTGGAAATGTGGTCTTAGAATCCAAGGAGCATGAGGAGGGCATTTTTACGGCCGATATTAATCTTGAAGAGGTAGATAAGGTTCGAGGTCAGATTCCTGTTTTTGAGGATCGTCGCACGGATTTGTATCATTAAGGAGCGTTTATGTTATTTGAAGAATCGGACTTATTGAAGGCATTGCCAGAACAGTTTTTTGCAGGTTTGGTTGCTAAGGTTAATGCCAAGGTGGCGGAGGGAGCAGATGTTATCAATCTCGGTCAAGGCAATCCCGACCAACCGACCTATGACCATATTGTTGAGGCGCTGTGTCTTTCAGCGAAAAATCCTGCTAGCCATAAGTATTCACAGTTTCGAGGCAATCGTCCTTTTAAGGAAGCAGCTGCTAGTTTTTACAGGAAACATTATGGGGTCGATTTGGATGCAGAGCGTGAGATTTGTGTCATGGGTGGAGCTAAAATTGGACTAGTGGAATTGCCTCTAGCGTTGATGAATCCTAGTGATCTCCTGCTCTTGCCTGACCCAGGTTATCCAGATTACCTATCAGGAGTGAGCTTAGGCCGTGTGACCTATGAAACCTTTCCTTTGACCGCTGAAAATGATTTCTTGCCAGATTTGGATGCCATTCCTGAGGAGACAGCTCGCCGAGCTAAGTTTATCTATATCAATTATCCGAATAATCCGACGGGGGCTGTGGCGACTAAGGCTTTTTATGAAAAGTTAGTTGCCTGGGCTAAGACCTACGAAGTAGGAGTGGTGAGTGATTTAGCCTATGGAGCTTTGGGTTATCAGGGCTATGAGAATCCTAGCTTTTTATCAACGCCTGGTGCTAAAGATGTGGGCATTGAGTTCTATACTTTCTCGAAAACCTTCAATATGGCTGGTTGGCGTTTGGCCTTTGCAGCTGGGAATGACCAGATGATTGAAGCCTTAAATCTGATTCAAGACCATCTTTTTGTGGGAATCTTTCCTGCCTTGCAGGAGGCTGGGATTGCAGCTCTCTTAGATCCTAAATCTGAGGAGGCTGTTGCCCAACTGAATGCGACTTATGATAGCCGTCGAGATGCTTTTGTCCAGGCAGCTGCTAAGATTGGCTGGCAGGCCTTTCCATCCAGGGGTTCTTTCTATGCTTGGATGCCTGTGCCAGAGGGGTACACCAGTGAAAGTTTTGCGGATCTTTTGCTTGAGAAGGCCCATGTTGCTGTTGCACCAGGTAAAGGATTTGGTCCTGCGGGTAACGCTTATGTTCGTATTGGGCTTTTGGTAGAGCCAGAGCGTCTGGTAGAAGCGGTCAATCGTATCGCCAACTTGCATTTATTTAATAACTAGATAGCAATTATGAAAACAAGTAGTTGAAAAAGACTGCTTGTTTTTTCATATTAATTACATTTTCCTCTTGACAAATGAATAAAAATGCAATAAACTAATTACATATTTATTCAAAAGGAGTGCATAAATGAAAATTTCAATCGTTGGTATCACTGGTTATAGTGGTTTAGAGTTAGTTAAAATTTTGAATAATCATAAAAAAGTGGAACTTGTTTCTATTCACGCAACCAAGGAAGTGGGCCGACGATTGTCTGATGTGTATCCCTATCTGAAAGGTGTTTGTGACTTAGACATTGAAGCTTATGATGCGGAAAAGATTATGAAAAAGGCGGATTTGGTTTTCTTTGCTACACCTTCAGGAGTTGCTAGTTCGCTTGCGGAGGAATTTGTTCAAGCTGATTTTCCTGTTATTGATTTATCTGGGGATCATCGCTTGCCGGCAAATGTTTATCAAGAATGGTATAAAAAATCACCTGCTAAGCAGAGTGTTTTGAATAAATTTACATACGCATTATCAGAATATACAGATGTGAAGGATAAGAAATTCATTGCCAATCCTGGATGCTATGCAACAGCGACGGAGTTGGCCTTGCTTCCTTTGGTTGCTTCTGATCTGATTGAGACGGATAGTGTCATTGTGGATGCCAAGTCTGGTTTAACTGGTGCGGGTAAGGCTTTGAGTGAGTCTAGTCATTTTGTCAATGTTCACGATAATTACGTGACTTATAAACTCAATCATCATCAGCATATTCCTGAAATTGTTCAAACCTTGCAGACCTTTAATCCGGAAATGCCTGAGATTCAGTTTTCAACGTCGCTTTTACCAGTTAATCGCGGAATCATGGCTACGGTTTATTGTAAGTTGAAGAAGGACGTTACTGTAGCTGATGTGGCTTCAGCATTCACAAAGGCTTATAGCGATAAACCCTTTGTACGTGTTCAAGACAGCTTGCCAGAACTGCACAACGTAATCGGATCGAATTTTACAGATATTGGCTTTGCCTATAATGAAAAAACCAATGTTCTGACAGTTATTTCAGTTATTGATAATCTGCTTAAAGGAGCAGCCGGACAAGCAGTGCAAAATCTCAACCTCATGCAGGGGTGGGATGAGACGGAAGGTTTGCTTATGACACCGTCATACTTGTAGATGTAAGCATAGAGTTAGGAGAAAAAATATGAAAGTCATCGATGGAACAATTGCTAGTCCGCTGGGATTCTCAGCAGATGGTCTACATGCGGGATTTAAAAAGAGAAAAATGGATTTTGGTTGGATTGTCTCTGAAAAACCAGCCAGTGTGGCAGGTGTTTACACGACCAATAAGGTGATTGCAGCTCCTCTAATTGTGACCAAGACCTCTGTTAAAAAGGCTGGAAAAATGAAGGCTATCGTTGTTAACTCAGGTGTAGCCAATTCTTGTACAGGGACTCAAGGTTTGGAGGATGCTTACACCATGCAGGAGTGGACCGCTGAAAAGCTAGGTGTTGAACCAGACTTGGTTGGTGTAGCCTCTACAGGGATTATCGGTGAGTTGCTACCAATGGATACGCTGAAAAATGGTCTTTCCAAGATAGTGGTTAATGGGAATGCTGATGATTTCGCCAAGGCGATTTTGACGACAGATACAGCGACTAAGACCATTGCTGTGACGGAGACCTTTGGACGTGATGTGGTCACTATGGCTGGTGTCGCTAAGGGCTCAGGCATGATTCACCCTAATATGGCGACCATGCTAGGATTTATCACTTGTGATGCTAATATTTCTAGTGATACCCTTCAATTGGCCTTGAGCCAAAATGTGGAAAAGACCTTTAATCAGATTACGGTTGATGGGGATACTTCGACTAATGATATGGTTCTTGTCATGTCAAATGGTTGCACACTAAATGAAGAGATTCTGCCAGATACACCAGAGTTTGATAAATTTTCGAAGATGTTGAATTTCGTGATGCAAGAGTTGGCTAAGAAAATTGCCAAGGACGGTGAAGGTGCCAATAAACTCATCCAAGTTGATGTGGTTAATGCCCCTAATGCTCTTGATGCACGTATGATGGCCAAATCTGTTGTCGGTTCAAGCCTAGTTAAAACGGCTATCTTTGGTGAAGATCCTAACTGGGGACGTATTTTAGCTGCTGTTGGCTATGCTGGTGTGGATGTTCCTGTGGATAATGTTGATATTATGCTTGGTGGTCTGCCAGTTATGTTGGCCTCTAGTCCTGTTTCCTTTGATGATGAAGAAATGAAAGACATCATGCATGATGATGAAGTTACTATAACGGTAGATCTTCATGCTGGTCATGAAAAAGGAACTGCATGGGGGTGTGATCTTTCCTACGATTACGTTAAGATTAATGCCCTCTACCATACTTAAGTTATCTATGACAAAGGAGTTAACTGATGACTACTGAATATATTGTAATCAAGATTGGTGGAGTAGCCAGTAAACAGCTAACTCCTGAGATATTGGCTAAACTGTCAGAATGGCAGCAGGCTGGTCAAAAAATTGTTATCGTCCATGGGGGCGGTTTTGCTATTAATCAGCTGATGGAGGAGAATCATATTCCAATTCACAAGGTCAATGGTCTTCGTGTGACGGGTCAGTCAGATATGGCCTTGATCAAAGAAGCCTTGGTTGACATAGTTGGGAAAAACTTAGCAGGTGAGTTGACAACTGCAGGTTTGCCAGCCTATCAGCTTGTAGACGAATTGCCAGACCTTGTCCATGCTGATTTCCTAGATCAAGAGACCTATGGTTTTGTGGGTGAAGTCAAAAACATCACTAATCAAACCCTAGTGGCGCTCTTATCTCAAGACAAACTTCCCTTGATTCCTAGCCTAGGCTATAGTGAGCAGGGGGAATTGCTCAATATCAATGCCGATTACCTTGCCAGAGCAGTGGCGATTAGTCTAGGTGCTAAAAAATTTATCCTTATGACAGATGTCAAGGGTGTTTTGGAAAATGGTCAGGTTTTGGAACAGCTGAACTTTGTGGACGTTCAGAAAAAAATAGATTCAGGTGTGATAACTGGAGGCATGATTCCTAAAATTCAAAGTGCTGCTCAGACAGTTCAAGCTGGTGTCGAGCAGGTCATTATTGGTGATAACCTGACAGACGGTACCATAATCAAGGAGTAAACAATGACAAAACTATTTTCAAATTATAAGCGGGCAGCGATTGATTTTGCTTCGTCTCAGGGCAATTATTTGACAGATACAACTGGCAAGACCTACTTGGATTTTTCATCAGGTATCGGGGTAACCAATCTGGGTTACCATCCCCATGTCAATCAGGCTTTGACAGAACAGGTGGGGAAAATTTTGCACCAGCCTAATCTCTATCACAATCAGTTGCAAGAAGATGTTGCTGACCTTTTAATTGGTGATAAGGACTATCTGGCCTTTTTCTGTAACAGTGGTGCAGAGGCCAATGAGGCAGCCATAAAAATTGCCCGTAAGGCTTCAGGTAAACAAGAAATCATTACCTTCCAAAATTCCTTTCATGGTCGAACGTTTGGATCTATGTCTGCCACTGGTCAGGATAAAATCAAACAAGGTTTTGGTGAAGGTGTTCCCCACTTTAGCTATGCTATTTTCAATGACATAGACAGTGTCAAGGCCCTAGCTAGTGAAGGAACTGCAGCTATTATGCTGGAGTTGGTTCAAGGGGAATCAGGTGTGCAACCTGCGGATAAGGACTTCGTTAAGGCTTTGTCTGATTTTTGTAAGGAGACAGGTATTTACCTCATTGTAGATGAGGTTCAGACAGGAATTGGTCGTACTGGTAAGCTTTTTGCTTATGAGCACTACGATATTGAACCAGATATCTTTACTCTGGCCAAAGGCTTGGCAAATGGGGTACCAGTGGGTGCCATGCTTGCCAAGTCCTCTCTTGGGACAGCTTTTTCTTACGGAAGTCACGGCTCTACCTTTGGAGGAAACAAACTGGCCATGGCAGCGGCCAAGGCTACGCTTGAAGTTATGTTGGCTCCAGGTTTTCTGGATACTGCTCTTGAGAATGGAAACAAGCTACAAGCACAATTGCAGGCAGCTTTATCTGATAAAGAGACAGTTACCACTGTGCGTGGCTTGGGGTATATGATTGGAATTGAGACCACTGGCAATCTGGGAGAACTGGTTCAGGCAGCTAGAGATAAGGGCTTGATTGTCTTAACTGCAGGGACAAATGTGATTCGACTCTTGCCACCAATCACCCTAAGTGATACTGAAATCGAAAAGGGTGTGGCTATCCTATCAGAAATATTTGACTAGAACATAAAAATCACTTGATTCTTGAATCAAGTGATTTCTTTTACTTATTGTCAGTAGCAATCTCGCTGAGAAGTCCTTTAGCTGTTGTTGTTGGCAGAATACGGACACGATTGAGTGAGAGGAGACCATCCTTGGCACTAGCTAGCCCTTCGTTGGTTGTTAGTCCTAACTTGTAACTTTTCTTAGCTAGGTCCAGTGTCGTTTGATTGTAGCGACCTGATGGGTAGGCAATGGTATTGACCTTGGTATTGAGCTTGTTTTCAAGGAAGTCGATAGAATCCGTTAATTCAACCTTTTGTGTTGCCTTGTCAGTGGCTGACAAATCGGGGTGGTTAACCGTATGAGACTGGAAGCTCATGCCGTGCGCCATCATTTCTTTCATCTGCTTGACGGTAAGATTTCCAGCATTTCCCTTCTTAACAAAGCCAGTGATGACATTGTTGGTCGCCTTAGCCTTGTATTTTTTGAGAATCGGATAGGCAATCGTATAGAAATCTTCGTTACCATCATCAAAGGTCAGCCAAACAACCTTCTTAGCAGGCAAGGCATTTTCGGTGAAGGCCTTATAGGCTTCTTCAGGCGTTAGGAAATAGTAGCCTGCCTTGGCCAAGGCCTTGATTTGTGCCTCGAAGAGGTCTGGGTCAACGATAAGGTTGGCGTTAGAAGCTTCAGATGGATCCATGACGTGTACGGCATGATACATCAGGATAGGGATTTGGACAGGCTCGTCATAGGTTTTCCATTTAGCTGTACTCGTAGATTGGCTTGTCTGGGTTCCTTTTTGGCTATTTCCAGACTGGCTTGGGCGGTTTAACATGAAAACTGCCAGTAAGCCAAGGAGGACTAGATTTAGTAAAAGCAGAAGAAGGTTCAGTTTCTTTCTGTTAGCGTTAGTTGATTTTTTCTTTTGAGAAGTCATTGTATCCCCTTTCAAATAGGTCTAGCTATTATTCTAACAAAAATGGGGTGATAATGCACAGAATTTTCAGTAAAAAAAGAATACTTAGCACCTTAAATGGCAACAATATTCTGTCAATTCCGATAGAAATATGGTACAATTAAAAAAATGTATGTTTTTAAGGAGAAATCGTAAATGTCTATTAAAATTGGATTGCTTGGCTTTGGTACAGTAGCTAGCGGTATTCCTTTCCTTTTGAAGGAAAATGGTGAAAAGGTTCTTGCAGCCTCACGTGACCAACTCGAAATTGCGAAGGTTTTGGTTAAAGATGACGAGGAAAAAAATCGTCTTATCGCTGCAGGTAACGACTACAATTTTGTCACAAATGTTGACGAAATCCTTAACGATGACGAGATTCAAATCGTTGTTGAATTGATGGGACGTATCGAGCCAGCTCGTACTTTCATCACAAAAGCGCTTGAAGCAGGTAAAAACGTAGTTTCTGCCAACAAAGACTTGATTGCTACTCACGGTAAAGAGTTGATTTCTCTTGCTCAAGATAAGGGTGTGGCTTTCTACTATGAAGCTGCCGTTGCTGGTGGTATTCCAATTTTGCGTACTTTGGCTAATTCTTTGACATCTGACAAGGTGACACGTATTCTCGGTGTGCTTAACGGAACATCTAACTTTATGATGACTAAGATGGTTGACGAAGGTTGGTCATATGAGGATGCTCTCAAGACTGCTCAAGAACTTGGTTATGCTGAAAGTGATCCAACCAACGACGTTGAAGGTATTGATGCTGCTTATAAAGCTGTTATCCTTAGCCAATTTGGTTTTGGTGCCACAATTGATTTCGACGATGTGACTCACAAGGGGATTACAAACATCTCTACTGATGATGTAGCTGTCGCTCAAGAATTGGGTTACGTCATCAAATTGGTTGGTGATGTGCGTGAAGTAGAATCAGGTATCTCAGCAGAAGTATCACCAACATTCTTGCCGAAAAATCACCCACTTGCTAGCGTCAACGATGTTATGAATGCAGTCTTTGTTGAATCTATCGGTATCGGCGAATCAATGTATTACGGACCAGGTGCTGGTCAAAAACCAACAGCAACATCTGTTTTGGCAGACATTATCCGTATTGCTCGTCGTCTTTCAGATGGTAATGTTGGTAAACCATTCAACGAGTTCCGTCGCGACTTGCCATTGGCTAATCCAGCGGACGTTAAGAGCAACTACTACTTTGCCCTTGATACGCCAGACGAAAAAGGAAAAATCCTTCACTTGTCTGAAATCTTCAACTCAGAAGATATTTCATTTGAACAAGTCTTGCAACAAAAAGCAAATGGTACAACAGCTCGTATCGTTGTGATTACACATGCTATGTCTAAAACACAACTCAAAGCTGTTACTGAAAAACTTGAAGCAGCAGAAGATTTCACTGTTGTCAACACATTGAAAGTTTTGTCTAACTAATTGATAAGCCCATACTGGTGCGTATAAGAAAGGTATTCAAGGAGAAAAGTCGCTGATGGCTTTCCTCCTTTTGGTGTATTATTATGAAAATTACTGTCCCAGCAACATCTGCTAATATTGGTCCAGGTTTTGACTCTGTGGGTGTTGCCGTTTCTAAATATTTGACAATCGAGGTGCTTGAACCAGCAGATGCATGGCATATCGAACATGATTTGGGAGATATTCCTTCAGATAAAAATAACCTCCTCATTTCAACAGCCTTGCAAGTGAGGTCTGATTTGCAGCCTCATAAATTGGTGATGACATCAGATATTCCCTTGGCGCGTGGTCTTGGTTCTTCAAGTTCTGTTATTGTCGCAGGAATCGAGTTGGCCAATCAATTGGCAGACTTGAAGCTCTCAGACGATGATAAACTTGATATTGCGACCAAGATTGAAGGTCACCCAGACAATGTTGCTCCAGCTATTTTTGGGAATCTTGTTGTGGCATCTTATGTGGATGAACATGTTAATAGCATCGTTACAGACTTTCCAGAGTGTGCCTTTGTAGCCTTTATTCCGAGCTATGAACTTAAGACGTCTGATTCACGTGGGGTGCTTCCAAGTGACCTTTCTTACAAAGAGGCTGTAGCTGCATCATCTATCGCCAACGTTGCCATTGCTGCCCTCTTTGCAGGTGATTTGGTTAAGGCAGGACGTGCTATTCAAGGAGACATGTTCCACGAACGCTACCGTCAAAAACTGGTTAAAGAATTCGTGACTATTAAGGAACTGTCAGGTCAATACGGTGCCTACGCTACCTATCTCTCAGGTGCAGGTCCAACGGTTATGACCTTGACGCCAAATGATCAGGCTGAGGCTCTTAAAACTGCTATCGATGGTCTTGGTTTAGATGGTGAAACCTTCATCCTATCTGTGGATAAAGCAGGTGTTGTCGTTGACTAGAAAAAATCAAGGGCTACTCTTTGGTTTAGCAACCTATATTCAATGGGGATTTTTATCCCTTTTTTGGAAGCTTTTAGCAGGTGTTTCGGCTTATAACACCTTTTCATGGCGAATTGTTTTTACTGTAGTGACTATGTTGGTTTATGCCCTGGTTGCTAAGCAAAATGCCCGTTTTAAAGATGAGCTAGTCGAACTTTGGCAGGATAAGAAAGTCTTACTTCGCATGCTACTTGCTAGTTTTCTCATAGCAGCTAACTGGTTGATTTATATCTATGCTGTGGGTCATGGGCAAGCGACGCAGGCTAGCCTGGGCTATTACATTATGCCTATTGTTTCTATCTTGTTCGCTCTTATTTTTCTTCGTGAATCTCTGAGCAGAACCATGTGGGCAGCAGTAGTCTTAGCTTTTATAGGAGTCTTAGTTCTTGTTGTCAATACAGGAAAACTTCCCATGGTTTCTTTGGGGCTAGCTCTGAGCTTTGGTTTCTACGGTCTCATCAAAAAAGGAGTTAGGCTCTCCAGTGACGTAGCCATGCTAGTAGAAAGTGGTTTGCTACTGCCTTTTGTAGTCATCTATCTCATTTTCTTTTCTCCAGAATCATTTTCTTCCTATTCGAGCATGGAAATGTTTCTCCTAGCCATCTCAGGTGTAGTGACGGCTGTTCCTTTACTTTGCTTCTCGGAAGCAGTCAAAAGGGCACCGCTTAACCTTATCGGTTTCATCCAGTATCTTAATCCTACGATTCAACTTCTCGTAGCCATTCTCATTTTTGGTGAGACGGTCAGCTTTGGAGAATTGAAAGGCTTCCTCTTTATCTGGATAGCCATCCTAGTCTTTGTAACTGGCCAAATAGTAACATTTCGTAGAAGTTCCTGATAGCCATCGGGAACTTTTTATAATGCCGACCTAAAAATGAGCCAAGTTTATCTGACAATTTTAGAACTTTAAGATATAATAGTAGTATTAGATTAAAATAGCGGAGAATTTTATGCGAAAAATGAAAAAGCTAGTGAGCTATCTGCTTTTGCTCGCTATCCCAGTTGCCATCGCTGCAGGCCTGTTTATCTTTAACGGTTCAGGTTATCGTTTGTCAGAACAAGATGCAGCAGACATTGCTTATAAAAATGCAGGTGTCAAAACTTCTGAGATTTCTCAATCAACAGTTTCAAAATCACGTTCTGGGCTTCACGGAAGTTATGAGATTAGTTTCACAACGTCAGACAACCATTTTGAGTATACGATTGACGGTCAGTCAGGATCTATTTTGAAACATAAGAGTGACCATCCAACATCTAAGGATGAGGATGATACTCAAAAAAGTGAAGAGCCTAAAGACGAGACTCAACCTAGCGAAAACAAGGAAGAGACAGCAGTATCTAAAGAAACTGCGCAAACAACAGCTCTTAACCATGCTGGCCTAGCTGAGGGTTCTGTGACCAACTTGAAAACGGATTTGAAGACTGAAGGAGACGGTAAAGTCTACAATATCAGTTTTGATTATGCTGCTAGTGGTCTACGTTATAAATACGCGGTAAATGCTGATTCAGGAGCTATCGTAGCTTATACGACTGAGTATCTGACAGGGGCTGCGATTCCTGCTCAGTAGGTCGCAGATAGAGTGAAAGCTCTCCTTATTATTGAGGAAAATCCTTGCAATTTCTCTGAAATGGTGTAAACTTAAAGTGAAAGCGGTAACAGTAGCTGTAAAAGTTGCCGTAAAATCAAGGAGGCTTTGACCATGAAAGAATTCCAAGCATTTAAAGACACGCTTAGCAATAAGGCTCTCAAAGCCATTTACGAAGAAAGTAAATTGGAAGTTCAAGATGAAACAACCGAAGGTACAGAAGCCTTCTCACTAGCCTTGGCAACTCAAATGGCTATCAATCTACTTGAAAGCTATGAAAAATGGCTAAAAGAAGAAAGAGCTAAGGAAGAAAAATAAGATACAATCCTTGTCGGAAGACAGGGATTTTTCTTATGAAAAATAAAAAGGGAAACATTGTATGTATGTTTCAAGGTGGAATCTGTAGTCTGACTGATTGTGATAGCATCTTCCCCACAATTTCATTTGTCTTGAGATTAAAAATGTGATAGAATAAGACCATTCAGAGGTGCTTTGAAGCCCATTTGTCACAGGAAGCGGTGGTACTGAGAAATCCGCACAAATGTCAAAGCTGGTTGCTGATGGTCAAATTGAATCAAGAAAGCTGTGAGTGGTTACCACTCAAAACTGGGTGGTACCGCGGATACACATTCGTCCCTGTCATATTATGGCAGGGGCGATTTTTTGTAGAAAGCGAGGGGAAGGATGGAATTTGAAGGAAAATTAGCTGTTGGGATAGCCTTAGCTACAGCAGTATCTCCTGTAGGTGTGGAATGGTATAAAGAATGGAAGAAATCAAAGAACGAATTAATTGAGTCAAAACTGAAAAGTTCAAATTTAATAAGAAGTTATTCGGACCTTATAAATGAATATATAGCATATTTAAATAACAATGAGATAAGTAGTGATGGATTGAATGCTGAATTGAATGGATTTAGGCTAAAATCCGAAAAACTTTATAATGAGATTATTATGACTTTTTCAGTTCCTAAATATTGGGAAACAATTGTCTTAGAGGATTTTGAACAACTGAGCACTAAGTTAATTGATAGAACAGCAGATATAGAGGAAATTTTATTAAACTTGCTAAGAACCATGCAAATACTTCTTCGAAATAGTATGGATACAAATGCCAGTAATGATGATAAAGAATATAAGAGAAAACTACATACCTTAAGTAGTTGCCTTTTAGTCTTACTGTCTGATTATTATTTAAATAATACTTCAGAAAAGAGCAAATCTGCCATTGTAGGTTTTTTTAAGGAGTACGAGAACGAAGTAATTAAGAAAAAAGAGATTGAAGAAAAGCTGTTAAATATTGAACAAAATCTACCTAAAGAAAATTCAATTGTAACAGATCATTCAGAAAGTGAGAAAAGATTTAATATTGAGATACAACAGGATGAATCTGTTAGTGAGTATTACAAACGAATTTTTGATATGTTAAATAAACTTTACCCAAATGATCTTGAGGAAAGAATCAAGGGAGTACCAGGAAGATTATCAAAATCCCCGAATGTTACCTGGAGAAATAAAATAGAAGTTAAAGTTGGTAACAGTGAGTACACACTTAATGTGAATTTAAAACGTAATATAGCAGAAGAATTTATTAAAGATTTATTACTTAAAATAGATATAAAGGAGCAAACACATGTCTAAAGAACTTTCACCTAAATACAATCCAGCCGAGGTTGAGGCTGGTCGTTACCAAAAATGGCTTGACGAAGATGTTTTCAAGCCTTCTGGCGATAAAAAGGCTAAGCCTTATTCAATCGTTATTCCACCACCAAACGTAACTGGTAAACTTCACCTTGGTCACGCTTGGGATACAACTTTGCAAGATATCATTATCCGTCAAAAACGTATGCAAGGTTTCGATACGCTTTGGCTTCCAGGTATGGACCACGCAGGGATTGCTACTCAAGCCAAGGTTGAAGCTCGTTTGGCTGAAGACGGCATCTCTCGTTATGACCTTGGCCGTGAAAAATTCCTTGATAAAGTTTGGGAATGGAAAGACGAGTATGCCTCAACTATCAAGCAACAATGGGGTAAAATGGGGCTCTCTGTAGACTACTCTCGTGAGCGTTTCACCCTTGACGAAGGTTTGTCAAAAGCCGTTCGTAAGGTCTTTGTGGATCTATACAAGAAAGGCTGGATCTACCGTGGTGAGTTTATCATCAACTGGGACCCAGCAGCTCGCACAGCCCTTTCTGATATCGAGGTGATCCACAAGGACGTCGAAGGTGCCTTCTACCACATGAACTACATGCTAGAAGACGGTTCACGCGCCCTTGAAGTTGCGACCACTCGTCCTGAGACTATGTTTGGGGACGTTGCCGTTGCGGTCAATCCAGAAGACCCACGCTACAAGGACTTAATCGGTAAAAACGTCGTCCTTCCAATCGCTAATAAACTCATCCCAATCGTTGGAGATGAACATGCAGATCCTGAATTTGGTACTGGTGTCGTGAAAATCACGCCTGCCCACGATCCAAACGACTTCCTAGTTGGTCAACGCCACAACTTACCACAAGTTAACGTCATGAACGATGACGGAACGATGAACGACTTGGCCTTCGAATTTGCAGGAATGGACCGTTTTGAAGCTCGTAAGGCTGTCGTTGCTAAGTTGGAAGAAATCGGTGCCCTCGTTAAAATCGAAAAACGTGTCCACAGTGTTGGTCACTCAGAACGTACAGGTGTTGTGGTTGAGCCACGCTTGTCTACACAATGGTTCGTGAAGATGGACCAATTGGCTAAGAATGCTATTGCCAACCAAGACACAGATGACAAGGTAGAATTCTACCCACCTCGTTTCAACGATACCTTCCTTCAATGGATGGAAAATGTCCATGACTGGGTAATCTCTCGTCAGCTCTGGTGGGGTCACCAAATCCCTGCTTGGTACAATGCTGAGGGTGAAATGTACGTCGGCGAAGAAGCTCCAGAAGGTGACGGATGGACGCAAGACGAAGACGTTTTGGATACGTGGTTCAGTTCTGCCCTTTGGCCGTTCTCAACCATGGGCTGGCCTGATGTTGACTCAGAAGACTTCAAACGTTACTTCCCAACTTCAACCTTGGTAACAGGTTACGATATCATCTTCTTCTGGGTATCTCGTATGATCTTCCAATCATTGGAATTCACTGGCCGTCAGCCATTCCAAAACGTCCTTATCCACGGTCTTATCCGCGATGAGCAAGGACGCAAGATGTCGAAATCTCTCGGTAACGGGATTGATCCGATGGATGTCATCGAGAAATACGGTGCCGATGCCCTCCGTTGGTTCCTTTCAAATGGTTCTGCACCAGGTCAAGACGTACGCTTCTCTTACGAGAAAATGGACGCTTCATGGAACTTCATTAACAAGATCTGGAACATCTCTCGCTACATCCTCATGAACAATGAAGGCTTGACCCTTGAGCAAGCAACTGCCAATGTGGAAAAAGTGGTTAACAAGGAAGCTGGAAATGTCACTGACCGCTGGATCCTCCACAACCTCAACGAAACAATCGGAAAAGTTACTGAAAACTTTGACAAGTTTGAGTTTGGTGTCGCTGGCCACATCCTCTACAACTTCATCTGGGACGAGTTTGCGGACTGGTATGTTGAGTTGACCAAGGAAGTCCTTTATAGCGATAACGAAGAAGAGAAAGTCATCACACGTTCTGTTCTCCTTTACACTTTGGACAAAATCCTTCGTCTCCTTCACCCAATCATGCCATTCGTAACCGAAGAAATCTATGGTCAAATCTCTGAAGGAACAATCGTGACTGCTGAATACCCAGTGGTTCGTCCAGAATTTGAAAACGAAGAAGCTGCAGCTGGCGTTGAGGCTCTTAAAGACGTGATTCGCTCAGTACGTAACTCACGTGCAGAAGTGAACGTAGCACCAAGCAAACCAATCACTATCTTGATTAAGACAAGCGATAGTAAGCTCGATGCCTTCTTCAATGACAATGTCAACTACATCAAACGCTTCACCAATCCAGAACACTTGGAAATTGCAGCAGATGTCGAAGTACCTGACTTGGTTATGTCAAGCATCATCACAGGTGCAGAAATCTACTTGCCACTCGCTGACCTTCTCAATGTCGAAGAAGAATTGGCTCGTCTTGAAAAAGAATTAGCCAAATGGCAAAAAGAACTGGACATGGTTGGTAAGAAACTTAGCAACGAACGCTTCGTAGCCAATGCCAAACCAGAAGTCGTCCAAAAAGAACGTGACAAACAAGAAGATTACCAAGCTAAATACGATGCAACAGTCGTACGTATTGACGAAATGAAGAAATTGGTTAAATAAACAAAGAGACACGGCGGAATGCCGTGCTTTTTAACTCTTTGTCAACTGTGGTGGTTCTCAAAAAAAATTCTTGTGATGTATCGTAATTTAAATATAACAAAAAAGTCATCATATGATGACTTTTTCAGTGGCTCTAACAAAAGCCTGCGTTTATTTCAAGCAGTGAATAGTAAACAGTATTTTTTAACTAAGAACGTCTAAGAAGCTTTTTAAGTCCTTGAATAAGTTTGTATTTTAAAGGTTGTGGGTAATAGCGGAAGGTTCCCATCTTACGAACAATATAACCGTTAAAGTTTTGTTTAAATCGTAGAACTCCATCAGAGCCGTCAAACACACCTGTGATTCCAAGGAAATTATAACTCATAATATTTCTTCTTAAAGTGCAATTCATGGCATGATACTGAATTAAGAAAGCAGCAGAGAATTTTTGAAATTCTGTGTAGGAACCTCCAAAGAGATATGTGGCCTGATCTTTCGTATATAGTATTAAAGCACAGGCAAGAAGTATCTTCTCTGTATTAATTTTTTGTTTGAGCTCTGAAATGATCTGTTTTTGTTTATTCAATTTTTGAGCTTGTTGCTCATACTGTTTGCTCTTAGGGTTCAGTGAGGTAAGTTTACTATTTATGTGGTCTAAGCTTTTTTCAAAATCTAACTCTGCTACCAAGAAATCAGCGTTATCACCAAATGCATCATATAAATCTGTATAATAATCTAAACTTTTATCTTCAAATCCTTGCCTTCTTCCGGTTTCTTCTATAATCTTTTTGAATTCTGGAATTTCTCCTTTATTTATTTTGCGAACAATAACATTATAGTCGAGAGCAGTTTTGATGTTTCTGATGCTATTTTTGTTAAATGATTTTAATAAAGATTTTTCATCAAAGCCCTCAAGGTTTTTCAAATAATGCCAAGTTGGTTCCCCTTCAGGATAGCCTACCTGTAAACCATCAAATTTGTAGCCAAGATCTGTTAGTGTAGAAATTAGTTCTGTTTTCTCAGGTTCAATAGGCTTTCCATCAATTTCAAATGTCTGATAAATGTCATCTGGCTTTACAACCAATTCTAAAGCTCCCTGTTTCTTAGCAAAAAGTTGTAATTCATGGTAAAAACTCTTTAAATCGGATTCATTTGTATACGATGGACCACTATTAATTTCTATTCGGACTCCTCCAGTCAAATGCTTCATGAAAGCAATAGCGGCAACGGTAATTTCATTATTGCTTTTCCAACCTAGATATTTAGTCTTGAATCCTCTTTTTTTTAGGAGATTAGACATTGATACTGTTTGCATGAACGAATGTTCTTTACATTTTTCTATGAAAGATGTAAACTCATCCTCTTTCAAAATTGTAAGACTCATTTTATTTCCTTTCGATTACAAGTAAAATAGTTATATAAGTTATTATAACAAAAATAAATCCAGATGCTTCAAACTATCTATATTTCAAAGTGACTATAGTCAGAGAATGCTAAAGTCTAGTAATCTTACATTAATATAAAACTAGGTACAGTGAGGTTCTAGATTCTATCGTTGATAACGAAAGGAAGATAGCATCGGGTCATGTGTTTTGTATGATAGAAGAAGATTTAGGACAAAAGAAGTTGTTAAATTGGACGAGTTACCGTTTTGTACACGTCATTTTATGAAAAATACAAAGTCTCTATGAGGTGATATTATTATTCCTGAACTATGAAATAAAGGTTGGGTAAGTCGTTTAACATCTGATAATGTTAGTGTTTATTTTATTCAAGGAGAGTAGCCACGTCAATGGTAATTATTGATAAAGTAAACATTTGATATGGAGCGATACTAATATTACAAAGTGTCGGAGTAGTATTTTCTACTTTTGGAGTCAGTAGGACTTTCTAAAGAGAAAGTGGAGCAAAAACGCTCCCCTTCAGCTTCCTTTAAGCAACCCAGGCTATACTATAGTCATCCTAATAAGTATTACTGAACGTCGTTCGGTAGCGCTCACATGTTCTGGTTTTAAGTCAGACAGTGTATCTTTCTTTTTTCATAAATCTCCCAAACAAGTCTAATCTCACAAGGTTAGGCTTGTTTTTATGAAATAAGCAGAAAGTTTTTCATTAAAAGTAAACGCTTGTGTAAGTAAAATGAAAACGTTAGGCAAAGTCAGTGAAAACGTCTAAAAAACCGTCAATTCATTGACTTTCGTGGAAAATAGGACTAAAATAGCAGGGTAAAAATAATTAAAAAGGAGAATTCTACTATGAATCTAACTATCTTAGCCCTCGGTTTGGCCGTTATGGGTGTATCTGTTGGTGAGGGTATCCTCGTTGCCAATATCGCTAAAGCTGCAGCTCGCCAACCTGAGATGTTTAGCAAACTTCAAACATTGATGTTTACTGGTGTTGCCTTTATCGAAGGTACCTTCTTCGTATTGTTTGCCCTTAGCTACATTGTCTAATAGACAAATAAAAGATGAAGGAGGGATGAGCAGTGGAAACTACAAGTAATCCAACCGTCTCATTATTTGGGATTGATTTTGACTTGACTGTCCTTGCCATGTCTCTCTTGACAGTAATTATCGTTTTTGGAGTGGTTTTTTGGTCAAGTCGTAAGATGACCATTAAACCAAAGGGAAAACAAAATGTGCTTGAGTTCATCTATGAGTTTGTGAATAGTACCATTTCTCAAAGTCTTGGGAAATTCACGAAGAATTATAGTTTGCTCTTGTTTGTAATTTTCACCTTTGTTTTTACAGCAAACAACTTAGGTTTGCTTGTGTCTGTAAAAAGTGAGCATTACAATTTTTGGACTTCTCCAACATCGAACTTCGGTGTTACTATCACTCTTTCTTTGATTATTACCCTCATTAGTCATATTGAGGGGATCCGTAAAAAAGGGTTTAAAGGCTATCTAAAGGGCTACCTTTCACCATACCCAGCTATGCTCCCAATGAACATTTTGGAACAATTAACCAACCCTGCTTCATTGGCCTTGCGTTTGTTTGGTAACATTTATTCTGGTGAGGTACTTACTGGCTTGATTCTTCAATTGGTGACCTGGTCTGCTTTTGCAGCACCTGTATCCTTTGCTTTGAACCTTGTCTGGGTTGCCTTTTCAGCCTTTATCGGCTTTATCCAAGCCTATGTCTTTATTATCCTAAGTTCAAACTATATTGGTGATAAAGTCAACGAAGAATAATTAAGAAAGGGAGAAATGAAATGTCAATACTTATTAATAGTACGACACTTGGTAATATCATTATCACACTCGGCTCAGTTTTTCTCTTGTATTACCTCATCCGTAAATTCGCATGGGATCAAATTACAGGAATCTTTGCTGCTCGTGAAAAGAAAATTGCCACAGATATTGATAGTGCTGAAAATGCTCGTCAAGAAGCAGAAAGCTTGGCACAAAAACGTCAAGATGAGTTGGCAGGTGCTCGCACTGAGGCAGCTCAAATTATTGATGGGGCCAAGGAAACTGGTAAAACTCAAGAATCAAAAATCATTGCAGAAGCACATGATGAAGCTAAACGCTTGAAAGAAAAAGCAAATCAAGACATTGCCCAAAGCCGTGTGGAAGCACTTGCTGGCGTTAAAGGTGAAGTTGCAGACTTGACTGTCCTCTTGGCGGAAAAAGTTATGAAACAAAACCTTGATGCTAAAGCGCAATCTGACTTGATTGATAGCTATCTTGATCAATTAGGAGATGCTTAATGGATAAGAAAACACAAGCTCTTGTTGAGCAGTATGCCAGAAGCCTGGTAGAAGTCGCTTTTGAACAAGACGCCGTGTCAACAATCCAAGAAGAAGTAAGGCAAATCCTAACAGTTTTTGCTGAAACAAATCTAAAAACCTTCTTGTCGCAGGAAAATGTGACAAGTGAAGCTAAAAAAGAAAGTTTGAGCTTGTTTCAAGAGTCTTGTTCAGTGTATATGAACAATTTTCTTGAGGTAATCTTACTCAATGACCGTGCCAACATTCTCTATGATGTGTTGAAATTGGTCCTTGAGCTCTTTGACCAAGAAGACAATAGTTACGATGTCACAGTGACATCAGCAAGTCCCTTGTCTGAGGAACAAAAAGCCCGACTTTTGGCGATTGTTTCACAAAAATTTGAGATTAAGACACGTCGTTTAGTAGAAAAAATTGATGAGGACCTCATCGGAGGATTCGTCATCAAAGCAAAAAATAAGGTTGTTGACACGTCAATTCGCAGTCAATTGCAAACCTTTAAAACGAATTTGAAATAGAAAGTGGTGTGACTTTTGGCAATTAACGCACAAGAAATTAGCGCTTTAATTAAAAAGCAAATTGAAAACTTCCAGCCAAACTTTGACGTCACTGAAACTGGTGTCGTTACCTATATCGGTGACGGTATCGCACGTGCTCGTGGTCTTGATAATGCCATGAGTGGTGAGTTGCTCGAATTTGAAAATGGTGCCTATGGTATGGCCCAAAACCTTGAATCTAATGATGTCGGTATCATTATCTTGGGGGATTTCGTAGCAATTCGTGAAGGCGATATTGTTAAACGTACTGGAAAAATCATGGAAGTTCCAGTTGGTGAAGCCCTTATTGGTCGTGTAGTAAACCCACTTGGGCAACCAGTTGATGGTCTTGGTGACATCGAAACAACAGGTTTCCGTCCAGTTGAAACACCTGCTCCAGGTGTTATGCAACGTAAATCAGTTTCTGAGCCATTGCAAACTGGTCTTAAGGCCATTGATGCCTTGGTTCCAATTGGACGTGGTCAACGTGAGTTGGTCATCGGAGACCGCCAAACTGGTAAAACTTCAGTAGCCATTGATGCTATCTTGAACCAAAAAGGACAAGATATGATCTGTATTTATGTGGCTATTGGTCAAAAAGAATCAACAGTTCGTACACAAGTAGAAACTCTCCGTAAACATGGTGCTCTTGATTACACAATCGTTGTGACTGCCTCAGCATCACAACCATCACCATTGCTTTACATCGCACCTTACGCTGGTGTTGCAATGGCTGAAGAGTTCATGTATAACGGAAAACACGTCTTGATTGTTTATGATGATTTGTCTAAACAAGCCGTGGCCTACCGTGAACTTTCATTGCTTCTCCGTCGTCCACCAGGTCGTGAAGCCTACCCAGGGGATGTCTTCTATCTCCACTCACGTCTTTTGGAACGTTCAGCTAAAGTTTCAGATGATCTTGGTGGTGGTTCAATTACTGCCTTGCCAATCATCCAAACGCAAGCCGGAGATATCTCAGCTTATATCGCAACAAACGTTATCTCAATCACAGATGGACAAATCTTCTTGCAAGAAAACTTGTTTAACTCAGGTATTCGTCCAGCCATTGATGCGGGTTCTTCCGTATCACGTGTAGGTGGATCAGCGCAAATTAAAGCGATGAAGAAGGTTGCTGGTACACTTCGTCTTGACTTGGCTTCATATCGTGAACTTGAAGCCTTTACGCAATTTGGTTCAGATTTGGATGCTGCGACTCAAGCGAAATTGAACCGTGGTCGTCGTACAATCGAAGTTTTGAAACAACCGCTTCATAAACCACTTCCAGTTGAGAAACAAGTTGTTATCCTTTACGCTTTGACACACGGTTTCTTGGATAGTGTTCCGGTTGATCAAATCTTGGATTTTGAAGAAGCACTCTATGACTACTTTGATAGTCACCATGAGGATATCTTTGAAACTATTCGTACAACTAAGGATATTCCTGAGGAATCTGTACTTAATGAAGCTATCCAAGCTTTCAAAGATCAGTCAGAATACAAATAGAAATAGGGAGGACAGCATATGGCAGGCTCTCTAAGAGAAATCCAAGCAAAAATTGCTTCAACAAAGAAAACGAGTCAGATCACAGGAGCCATGCAAATGGTTTCTGCATCAAAATTGACACGTTCTGAGCAAGCTGCTAAAGATTTCCAAATCTATGCCTCAAAAATTAGACAGATCACAACAGATCTTCTACATTCAGAATTAATTAATGGTTCGTCAAATCCAATGTTGGATGCACGTCCAGTTCGTAAGACAGGTTACATTGTCATTACTTCAGATAAAGGACTTGTTGGAGGTTATAACTCAACAATTCTTAAAGCTGTGTTGGACATGATTAAACGTGACCATGATTCTGAAGATGAATATGCTATCATTTCCATTGGTGGAACAGGTTCAGATTTCTTCAAGGCTCGTAACATGAATGTTGCTTTTGAACTTCGTGGCCTTGAAGATCAACCTAGTTTTGATCAAGTCGGAAAAATCATTTCTAAAGCTGTAGGAATGTATCAAAATGAACTTTTTGATGAACTCTATGTGTGCTATAACCACCATGTTAACAGTTTGTCTAGCGAAGTTCGTGTGGAACAAATGCTTCCTATCGCTGATTTGGATCCCAATGAATCAGAAGGTCATGTGTTGACCAAGTTTGAATTGGAACCAGATCGTGACACTATTTTGGATCAACTCTTACCACAATATGCGGAGAGTCTTATCTACGGTGCTATCGTAGATGCCAAAACAGCTGAGCACGCAGCGGGTATGACTGCAATGCAGACAGCCACTGATAATGCTAAGAATGTGATTAACGATTTGACAATCCAATATAACCGTGCGCGTCAAGCTGCCATCACTCAGGAAATTACTGAAATTGTTGGTGGTGCAAGTGCACTTGAATAGCTAGAGATTTGTCTTAATTAGACACACATGAAAAAGGGATGATTGTCATCCAAAAAACTATCATAAGGAGAAAACAATGAGCTCAGGCAAAATTGCTCAGGTTGTTGGTCCTGTTGTAGACGTAGCGTTTGCAGCCGGTGATAAACTCCCTGAGATTAACAATGCATTGGTCGTTTATACTGATGAACAAAAGTCTAAACGTATCGTGCTCGAAGTAGCTCTTGAACTTGGAGAAGGTGTGGTTCGTACCATTGCCATGGAATCTACTGATGGATTGACTCGTGGACTAGAAGTTCTGGACACTGGTCGTCCAATCAGCGTTCCTGTTGGTAAAGATACCCTTGGACGTGTCTTTAACGTTCTTGGTGATACCATTGACTTGGAAGCACCTTTTGCAGAAGATGCAGAGCGTGAACCAATTCACAAAAAAGCACCAACTTTCGATGAATTGTCAACATCTACTGAAATCCTTGAAACAGGGATTAAAGTTATCGACTTGCTTGCCCCTTACCTTAAAGGTGGTAAAGTCGGACTCTTTGGTGGTGCCGGTGTTGGTAAAACCGTTCTTATTCAAGAGTTGATTCACAACATTGCCCAAGAGCACGGTGGTATTTCCGTGTTTACAGGTGTTGGTGAACGTACACGTGAAGGTAATGACCTTTACTGGGAAATGAAAGAATCTGGCGTTATTGAGAAAACAGCCATGGTCTTCGGTCAAATGAACGAACCACCTGGAGCACGTATGCGTGTTGCACTTACTGGTTTGACAATTGCGGAATACTTCCGTGATGTCGAAGGTCAAGACGTGCTTCTCTTCATCGATAACATCTTCCGTTTCACTCAAGCAGGTTCTGAGGTTTCTGCCCTTCTTGGTCGTATGCCATCAGCCGTTGGTTACCAACCTACACTTGCTACTGAAATGGGTCAATTGCAAGAACGTATCACATCAACTAAAAAAGGTTCTGTTACATCAATCCAAGCCATCTACGTTCCAGCCGATGACTATACTGACCCAGCGCCAGCTACAGCATTTGCTCACTTGGATTCAACAACCAACCTTGAACGTAAGTTGACACAAATGGGTATTTACCCAGCCGTTGACCCATTGGCATCAAGCTCACGTGCCCTTTCACCTGAAATTGTTGGTGAAGAACACTATGCTGTTGCGACTGAAGTTCAACGTGTGCTTCAACGTTACCGTGAATTGCAAGATATTATCGCTATCCTTGGTATGGATGAATTGTCAGACGAAGAAAAAACATTGGTTGGACGTGCTCGTCGTATCCAATTCTTCTTGTCACAAAACTTTAACGTTGCTGAACAGTTTACAGGTCAACCAGGTTCTTATGTTCCAGTTGCTGAAACCGTTCGTAGCTTTAAAGAAATCCTTGAAGGTAAATATGACAATCTTCCAGAAGATGCCTTCCGTAGCGTAGGTCCAATTGAGGATGTAGTAGCTAAAGCTAAAGCTATGGGCTACTAATGAGGTGAAGATATGGCACAAATGACCGTACAAGTGGTAACTCCGGATGGTCTGAAATATGACCACCATGCCAGCTTTATCCACGCGGTTACTAAAGATGGTCAAATTGGTATCTTGCCAGGCCATATTAACTTGATTGCGCCACTTGAAGTGGATGAACTCAAGGTTCGTCGTGTGGATGACGAGAGTCACGTCGATTGGATTGCCGTAAACGGTGGTATCATCGAAGTTAAAGATGATTTTATTACTATCGTTGCCGATTCAGCAGAACGTGAACGCGACATTGACGTTTCTCGTGCCGAACGTGCCAAGCAACGTGCCGAACGTGACTTGGAAGAAGCAACTAAATCTGACCGTATTGATGAAGTTCAACGTGCTCAGGTTGCTCTCCGTCGAGCACTTAATCGTATCAGTGTCGGTACAAAATAAGACAAAAAAAACGAGACTTTGGTCCCGTTTTTTATTTGTCGTAAAAGAAAACATGAGAAGTAGCAAAGTTATCAAAGAAAGTTCATTGTAAAACCTATCTGAAGGTAAGATAAAAAATCAGATTTCCAGTCCTGAAAACGGTTAATTTAGCTTTTACTTTAGTTTAAGGTATCAAAGTGTTATAATATAAGCTGTTAGCTTTATATTTTAAGAGAAAATGTAGAGTAACGTAATAGAAAGTATGAGTTTTTTAAAGATATGAAAATTGAAAAGAAGCATCTTTTAGATTACACCATCTTGATACCTTATTTAATCTTATCCATAGTTGGTTTAATAGTAGTGTATTCAACAACAAGTGCTCGTTTAGTAGCCTTGGGAGCCAATCCCTTCGCATCTGTTATAAACCAAGGAGCCTTTTGGTTGGTATCCTTGTTCTCTATTTTTTTCATCTACCGACTGAAATTGAACTTTCTCAGGAAAGATAAGCTTTTGGGTGTTGTTATTGCCTTTGAGATTTTACTTTTGGTCATTGCCAAATTTTTCACCAGGGAAATCAATGGTGCCAATGGTTGGATTGTGCTAGGTCCCTTGTCTTTCCAACCAGCGGAGTACCTTAAGATCATTGTTGTTTGGTTTTTGGCACACACCTTTTCAAAAAAACAGTCTGCCATAGAACGTTATGACTACCAAGCCCTGACGAAGAATAGATGGATTCCTAGGAATGGTAAGGAACTTAATGACTGGCGTGTCTATTTGCTTGTAATGATCGGTTTGGTTGCTATCCAACCTGACTTGGGGAATGCGGCTATCATTGTGTTGACTACAGTAGTGATGTTTTCAATTTCTGGTGTTGGCTACCGTTGGTTTACGGCCTTGTTTGCCAGTATTGTTGGGATTTCGTCAGCCTTCCTTGGGTTAATTGCCTTGGTTGGGGTTCAAACCATGGCTAAGGTACCTATCTTTGGATATGTTGCCAAGCGTTTCGCAGCATATTTTAATCCGTTCAAGGATTTGACAGGATCTGGTCTTCAGCTATCTCATTCATACTATGCTATGAGTAATGGGGGCTGGTTCGGCCTTGGACTTGGAAATTCGATTGAAAAAACTGGTTATCTCCCAGAAGCTACAACAGACTTTGTGTTTTCAATTGTAATTGAAGAGTTAGGTCTTATCGGAGCTGGCTTGATTCTGGCCCTCCTCTTTTTCCTCATTCTTCGTGTTATGATTGTGGGAGTCAAGGCACGAAATCCTTTTAACTCTATGATGGCATTGGGTGTAGGTGCCTTAATGCTAATGCAGGTCTTCGTTAACATCGGAGGAATCTCAGGGCTGATTCCATCAACAGGGGTTACCTTCCCCTTCCTTTCGCAAGGAGGTAACTCTCTTTTAGTGACTTCAGTTGGGATAGCCTTTGTCTTGAACATCGCTGCTAATGAAAAGCGTGATAATATTGTTCAAGCGATTGAGGATGAGTTATCTCAGACTCAAGAATTGGAAAATCAAGATGAAAAAATCGTGCCTTTAAGAAGAAGTCGTTAATACGGCTTCTTTTTTCGTTAGATGGTGTTAGGCAGTAGTATGAAGATAGTGAAAGCTAATAGGAGCAGTAGAAATAGAATTATTGAAAGGAATATTTGTAATTACTCTAAAGAAAAACTGAAAACTATATAAAATACTTGCAATTCTATGACATTTTGATAGAATAGTAGAGTAAAGTTAGACTGTATTGCCTACTGTCTATCTATAAAATATATTTTATTGGAGGCTTTTCCTAAATGGCAAAAGAAAAATACGATCGTAGTAAACCACACGTTAACATTGGTACAATCGGACACGTTGACCACGGTAAAACTACTTTGACAGCTGCTATCACAACTGTATTGGCTCGTCGTCTTCCTAGCGCAGTTAACACACCAAAAGACTACGCTTCAATCGACGCTGCTCCAGAAGAACGTGAACGTGGTATCACAATCAACACTGCACACGTTGAGTACGAAACTGAAAAACGTCACTACGCTCACATCGATGCGCCAGGACACGCGGACTACGTTAAAAACATGATCACTGGTGCCGCTCAAATGGACGGTGCGATCCTTGTAGTAGCATCTACTGACGGACCAATGCCACAAACTCGTGAGCACATCCTTCTTTCACGTCAGGTTGGTGTTAAACACCTTATCGTCTTCATGAACAAAGTTGACTTGGTTGACGATGAAGAATTGCTTGAATTGGTTGAAATGGAAATCCGTGACCTTCTTTCAGAATACGATTTCCCAGGTGATGACATTCCAGTTATCCAAGGTTCAGCTCTTAAAGCTCTTGAAGGTGATTCTAAATACGAAGACATCATCATGGACTTGATGAACACTGTTGACGAATACATTCCAGAACCAGAACGTGACACTGACAAACCATTGTTGCTTCCAGTCGAAGACGTATTCTCAATCACTGGTCGTGGTACTGTTGCTTCAGGACGTATCGACCGTGGTGTTGTTCGTGTCAATGACGAAGTTGAAATCGTTGGTCTTAAAGAAGAAATCCAAAAAGCAGTTGTTACTGGTGTTGAAATGTTCCGTAAACAACTTGACGAAGGTATTGCCGGAGATAACGTCGGTGTCCTTCTTCGTGGTATCCAACGTGATGAAATCGAACGTGGTCAAGTATTGGCTGCACCTGGTTCAATCAACCCACACACTAAATTCAAAGGTGAAGTTTACATCCTTTCTAAAGAAGAAGGTGGACGTCACACTCCATTCTTCAACAACTACCGTCCACAGTTCTACTTCCGTACAACTGACGTAACAGGTTCAATCGAACTTCCTGCAGGTACTGAAATGGTTATGCCTGGTGATAACGTGACTATCGACGTTGAGTTGATTCACCCAATCGCCGTTGAACAAGGTACAACATTCTCTATCCGTGAAGGTGGACGTACTGTTGGTTCAGGTATCGTATCTGAAATCGAAGCTTAATTAATATTAAGTTCCCAATACAATTATTCGTCAGACAATAATTGAGAGAGTCGAGTTTACTCGGCTCTTTTTGGTGTTTAAAAATACTTGTGATTCTATACTTTTTAACTGTTTAAGGTGCTTAAGCTAAGTTGGCTCCTTGTCAACTGTAGTGGGTGACGAAAAG
>NZ_KV791128.1:0-799 GCF_001807855.1 Streptococcus sp. HMSC10E12 | reverse complement strand
CCAGTGATTTTTCAAGGCTCGATAGGGTAGTGACTTCTTATCGAATTGGTTCATAATTGCAATTCTTGTCTTTAAAAAGGCTCGACTAAGGTGCTGGATGATGTGGAAACGATCAAGAACGATTTTTGCGTTTGGAAAGAGTCTGCGGGCTAGTGGGATGTAGGCTCCAGACATATCCATCGTGATAAACTGCACCTTTTGGCGAGCTTTTAATGGATACTTCAAAAAGTAGTTTCGTATAGAGGTTTGGCAGCGATTATCAAGGATGGTTATGAGTTTGTTTGTCTCATAGTTCTGAGCCACAAAAGCCAATTCCCCTTTCTTGAAACCAAACTCATCCCAGGACATGACCCTTGGGAGTTTGTCAAAATGTTCCTTGAAAGTAAACTGATCAAGCTTACGATAGACGGTAGAGGTCGACACACGAAGTCTTCTGGCAATATCTGTTAGTGACATCTTCTCAGTTAGGAGTTGTGCAACTTTTTGACGGACTAGATTTGAGATTTGGCAGTTTTTCTCAACGATAGATGTCTTAGCTACCGTGACTCTCTTACAACTTTTACACTGGAAACGGCGTTTCTTCAGACGTAGCAGTGTAGGCGTTCCAGCTTGTTCGAGAAGAGGAATTTTAGAAGGCTTTTGAAAGTCATAATTGATCATCTTTCCTTGGCAGTGAGGACATGATGGTGCAGGGTAATCAAGTTTTGCTTGAATCTCGATATGAGTGTCAGTTTCAAAAACAAGTGAAATCTTGATATTTTGGTCTTTAATTCCGATTAATTCTGTGGTATTCTTAATA
>NZ_KV791127.1:0-4863 GCF_001807855.1 Streptococcus sp. HMSC10E12 | reverse complement strand
TTTTACACATTGCAATTTTACACATTGCAATTTTTGGGAACTGTAAAATTTACGTTGTGCTATCTGTGGATAACTCTTTCTCAAGATGTCCCATCAGATACTCTAGGTAGTTGTCTGTTATAGGAACATCTGAGAAAAATCTGTGCACCTCACTCCCTTTTCCTCTACCTAAGCTACGCTTAATCACTCTCATATATCCTGCTTCTTCTAAGATTTTGAAATGGCTATCAACGGTAGTGCGGCTTATGCCTAGCCGTCTTGCGATTTCATCCGGATATACAACCCAATCGGGCTTATTGGTCAAGATGACCGTTAAAATGCCTATTGTTGCTGGTTTCAACCGTTTGTCTTGAGTAAAAGCGTTATTGATAGATGTGTAATTTTCGTTTGCGTTCCTGATTATGTATTGCATACCTCATAGTCAAGCCCCTTTCCGTAGTTTTTCTTTGCGAAAACCTATGATGATGTCATAGTAAGCGTGGCCGCTAGGTATGACATATTTAGTTAGATCATCAACTTTGGAACCGTCTGCCATAATGTTGATTATGGCCGGTTCCCATTTTTGTTTTTTCATGGTACAATCTCTTTAGTTTAAATTTTCTATCGGTCTGACTCTGGCAGGGGTCAGCCTTTTTTGTTGCCTTGGCGACACTGGAGAACTAGCGAGGACTTTTGGATTTTATTTTTAGGAGTTCTTATAAAATCAAATCATCTAATGGTATTGCTTACGTTTCAACTGAATTGTTGCCCCGCTAGCTCACTAGTGCCGTCAAGGTGTCGTCCTCAATCTTCTTGTTCGATAATCGGTAGGACGTCGATAGCTTTCAATTTGTCGTATATAAAACGTCTTCCAAGTTGTGTCCAGACCGTTGTCATGTTACTGTGGGGTTTCCCGTCCTTACCAACGTAATCGAATGTTCGACTTGAGATGTAGCCTTTACCAATATATTTCGCATATAGAACCCACTGACCATTGACGATGCGTTGGATACGCTCTTGTTTCAAGAGTTGGTTCATTTTGCGTGCTGACATCCCGTAGTCTTGAGCAATTTGGGTGATTGTCAAGCTGTCCTTGGTTTGTAAAATCAAGTCTAGGTAATCAGCGTTTTTAGTCGCTTCTTCCAACTCAATCAAGAGGTTTTCGTTTTGGTTTTCCAAGAGCTTGATTTTCTTATCAGCCATGAGCAATGCCCTAGCCATGATTTTTTCTGGGCTATTGAAGTCCTTTTCAACTTGGATAAAGTAAGTTCGGACTTCCTTGCCTTTGTCTGTTCGTTGAATCATTGCGATTTCTTTCGCCATATCCAACTTAATAATGTGATCTTGACTTGGTCGCCCTCCGGTACTTTTGCTCAAAAATGAGCTAAAGTCTTCACCCTCTGTAAAACCATATTCGGTCATACGTGGAAACCAATCTTTATAAGCTGTTTTAACACCTAGAGCTTTATGCAACTGTCTTCCAGAAACAACCGGCTCGTGATTCTCGTTCAGTGTTACGCTGATCAATTCGTTCATTCGTATCTCTCCTTTCTAATCTATACGAAATTTCGTATATTTAGGTTAAAAAAATTTAGGCTTCAGCACGTTCACTGAACAGATATTCTAATTCATATTCTGGGAAGAATGCTTTCTTGATAGCTACCGTCTCGCCAAATTTGAAATCGGATACACCATCAATTTTGCTACGAACCGTGCGGGAATCAACACCTAGCAGGTCGGCGATGTCTACTAATGCGACACCTTTAATCTTACGAATTTCTTCGATGTTTTTCATTTGTGTCCTCCTTCCTTAAGCTTGATTTAAGTATATACTAATTTTCGTACACTGTCAACAGAAAAATACGATTTTTTTTACTTTTTTTATTTACCCACTCAATTTTCTGTGGTAATATATAGGAAGAAAGAGAAATGAGGGTTACAAAAAAATGCAGGCTGAGGAAAGAATTAAAGAACTGATTATAGCTAAATACGGGAATGTAAGAGCTTTTGCAACAGAAAGCGGCATCTCTTATACTACTGTTCGCTCTATTTTAGAACGTGGTATCATGAACGCAAAAGCTGAAAACGTCTTTAAAATCTGTCATTTGTTGGGAATTTCACCGGACACACTCGCTGAATGGGGTGTTACGGACGAACCACAACCAACCAATGCCCACGATATCGATAACATCATCGATAATGCGATGATGTTCGACGGTAAACCTCTTACCGATGATGACAAGCGTGCCATTCGTGGCATAATTGCCGGCTATATGAACAGCAAAGAGAAGTGAGGTGCTATGACTGAAAGTGAATTGCTTGAGCAATTCAATGTCTCTATCTGTGAGTTTAGTTCAATCGAGTGGTCACGAAATGGCTTTATAGACCCAATAAACAGGGTTGTTTACATCAACGGGGATTTAGACCAAGACACTCGTTTAAAGGTCATTCTGCACGAACTAGGCCATCTAGAGCACAATTCCAAAGACTATGAGCGTCTACGGGAAAAGTATGAGGTTCAAGCAAATAGGAATATGATCCATGAGTTGTTAAAAAGTGAAAATCTTGATGATTTTAATTACTTACGCTTTATGGAAAAATATAATCTCACCACGATTTGTGATGAGACTTTTGTAAAAAACGAATATCTAAAACTTAAGGAGAATTGAAAAATGTTGAGTAAATGGAAGAATTTGAAACGCTGGCAAAAGTGGGTGGTTGTGCTTGTCTGCTTGGCTGTTCTTGGGAAAGTCTTTGAAATAACTGGGCTTGCACCGAAAACGAAGACAGAACCAGTTAAGACAGTCCAGACCTCCACTTCTTCAAAGGCAAAACCTAAAGCTAGTAAACCGTCTAGCAGTGCCAAAGCATCAAGCTCAAAGAGTGAGGAACAGCCTTCAAAAGAATCAAGTTCAGAACCAAGCTCGTCGGATGATAAGCTAAAAGACATTACAGAAAGTCAAATGGGTAGCTTTATTGACTACTTCAAACAAGACTTGACTGATAAAGGTTTGGATATTAGTACATATAGTTTTTACAACCGTAGCACTATTTTATATATGACTGTGCCTAACGAATATAAGACTTATAGCAAAGCTGACCTGCAGAATTTTGCTGACGGTATGCTTGCAAAAGAACATGAAGCCTTCAACGTCTGGGCTGCAATCAATAATGTCAATTATGAGCGTTATCCGATGTTCCACATTAAGACCGATGACGGGAACGCTCTAGCAAGCCAAAAGCTCAACGGATCAATGGAAGTTAAAGTAAAATAAGACAATAAAAAAACCCTACACTCACCGTCGCCAAACTTAGAGTGTAGAGCTAGCACCACAGAAAAAACGTGTAAACTGGAAAACAGCCTTACATGTTCTTTTCTGTACCCATTTTATCAAAAACGAGGTACAAACACAATGACAACACATAAAGTTGCTATCTATGTTCGAGTATCGACCACGTCGCAGGCTGACGAGGGCTATTCAATAGACGAGCAGAAAGCAAAGCTGACAAGTTACTGCGACATTAAGGACTGGAATATTTATGACATATACACCGATGGCGGTTTCTCTGGTTCAAACACGGAACGACCAGCACTAGAGCAGTTGATAAGAGACGCAAAGAGAAAGCTGTTTGATACGGTTCTAGTGTATAAACTAGACCGATTAAGCCGCAGCCAGAAAGATACACTCTATCTGATTGAAGATGTCTTTCTGGAGAATGATATAGAATTTGTCAGCCTGCTCGAAAACTTCGACACCTCAACGCCTTTCGGAAAGGCAATGATCGGATTATTGAGCGTGTTCGCCCAGTTAGAAAGGGAACAAATCAAGGAACGGATGCAGCTTGGCAAGCTGGGACGGGCAAAATCTGGCAAATCCATGATGTGGTCGAAAACATCTTACGGCTATGATTACATCAAAGAGACGGGCACGCTCTCAGTCAATCCATATCAAGCCCTAATCGTCCGGAAAATGTTCCAGTGGTATTTATCGGGTATGTCGATAACCAAGCTCAGAGACGCCCTCAATGAGCAATACGGACAAGATAAAGAGTGGAACTATAGGACAGTTAGGGTTATCCTCTCGAATCCGGTCTATTGCGGATATAATCAATTTAAGGGGCAGATATTCTCTGGCACCCATGATCCTATTATATCCGAGGAAGATTTTAACAAGACGCAAGAGGAAATTAAAACAAGGCAAAGGACTGCCGCCCAGCGTTTCAACCCCCGACCATTTCAAGCTAAATACATGCTTTCTGGTATTGCTCAGTGCGGCTATTGTTCAGCCCCGCTTGCTATCAAGTTAGGCATGATACGGAAAGACGGCACACGATTAGTTAAGTACGAGTGTAAGCAGCGACACCCTCGTAAGACTAAGGGCGTGACCGTTTATAACAACAATGAGAAATGCGACTCCGGGTTCTATTTCAAAGACGATATAGAGCACTTTGTCCTAACTGAAATCAGCAAACTACAAACTGATTCAGATTATATCGACAAGCTATTTTCTAACACTAACAAAGAGACGATAGACCGGGATAGCTACCAGAAACAGATTGACAATCTGACCGCTAAAATTAGCAGGCTTAATGATCTATACATTGACGATAGGATTTCACTAGAGGAACTACAAAAACGGTCAAGCGACTTCATGGCAGAAAGGTCAGCGCTCGAAAAAGAGCTAGACGCTGACACCTCTCTCAAAGCTGTAGAGCGGAAAGAAGATATTAGACGGGTGCTTGACACGAAGGACATCTTCACGCTTGATTATGAGCAGCAGAAAGCCATAGCACGCGCCTTGATAAGCAAGGTTCGAGTTACTAGTGAAAGCATCGTTATTTTGTGGAAATTATAGAGCGTTTTAGTAACCTTTATTTCAATCA
>NZ_KV791126.1:0-41829 GCF_001807855.1 Streptococcus sp. HMSC10E12 | reverse complement strand
GCAAGCCACCCGTTCTCACGGGTGGTTTTGACTGCTATTAAAAAACGTCTGAGCATGTCCCAGACGTTGAAAAAGTAATTAATGAGCGAAGGTATTTACACCAAGTAGAAGAGAGAGTGTTCCCATGATGATACCTGCAAGGATAACCCCAAGCATAACAGCAATAACACTACGTTTAAAGTCCCAATCTAGGATAGATGCTGCTAGGGTACCAGTCCAAGCTCCTGTTCCTGGAAGCGGGATTCCCACAAAAAGTAGAAGGGCCCAGAAGACACCCTTATCTCCGGCAGCTTTTTCAAGTTTTTGGCCACCACTGTGACCTTTTTTAAGACACCAGGTAAAGAAGCCACCAATCAGAGGTTTGTCTGCCCCCCATTCGAGAACATGGCGGGCGAAGAAAAAGATAATTGGAACTGGAATCATGTTCCCAATGACACAAAGAATTAGGGCTTGCCACCAAGGAATACCTGAGGCGATAGCAACAGGTACGGCTCCACGGAGCTCAACTAAAGGAATCATAGAGATTAAGAGTGCAATGATGTATTTCATGAGTAACCTTTCATAGGGAAATAAATAAGAGATATGAGCTTTATCGAGAGTGATAAGACTAATACTACTGCGAAAGTGCTAAAAAGTACTTGTTGGATTAGGTGGGTCTCAGCCTGTTAAAGTGGATAGAAAATTTGAATCAAACACCTTAAGTTACCTAATATTTCAGTCTTATTTATTGTATCTTATATGGTCTTTAATGACAACTTTAAAAAGCTTTTTGAAGGTATAGTTTCCCATGAGCTGACATTTTTGGTATAATAATAGTCAGTTATAGTCAAATTAGACTGGAGGAATTAAGATGGCAAGAAATACATCAGATAGTATAGAAGAATATATTAAAGAATTGCTGGGCCAGTCTGGAATTGCTGAGATTCAACGCTCGAACTTAGCAGATACTTTTCAAGTTGTACCGAGTCAGATTAACTATGTTATTAAGACTCGTTTTACAGAAAGTCGTGGTTATATTGTTGAGAGTAAACGTGGAGGTGGCGGTTATATTCGTATCGTCAAGGTCAGATTCTCCGACAAGCACCACATGATTAATGATTTGCTTCAGAACTTGGCAGATCAGCTCAGCGAGCAGGTATTTACAGACTTGATTCAGTTGCTTTTTGATGAAAAAATCATCACTGAACGTGAGGGAAATTTGATTTTAGCAACTGCTAGTGATGATGTTTTAGGCGAAGATGCGGCCGCTATTCGTTCGCGTATTCTGCGCTCGCTATTACTTAGATTGGATAGAAAAGGAAATTAGATGACGACATATTCAAGAAAAATGCAGGCCATTTTCCATCGTGCTCAGCTAGAGGCAGAGCGTTTTGGAAGTCCTTTCTTGGAGACTTGGCATGTGCTTCTGGCTATGGTTGAGGTTCCAGGATCTGTAGCCTACCTAACATTTACTGATTTTGAGGACCGTATTCGTGCGGAAGAGATTGAGACCGCTGCTGTACTAGCGATGGAGAAAAGTCCAAAAGACTTGTCTGAATCAGATATTATCGATTTACGTGCACAGTCACATGCTTTAGAGGCTATGTTGCAAGAGGCAGAGGGAATTGCTAGTGTGACTGGTGCTGTAGAGGTAGGGTCTGAACATGTATTGATGGCCTTCCTTCTTCATAAGGATTTGATGGTTTGTCGTCTCCTTGAAGTTGCTGGTTTTCAATATAAGGATGACAGCGATAAGCCTCGTATTATCGATTTACGACGTTCTTTGGAGCGTTACGCAGGTCTTAGTAAGCAAGATTTGAAGGCCATTCATGACCTTCGTAAGCCTAAAAAATCAAAGGCATCAGGAAATTTTGCTAATATGATGCAGCCTCCTCAATCTTCTACTGGGGAACTGTCAGATTATACCAAAGACTTAACGGCAGTAGCCGAATCAGGTGCTCTTGATCCTGTTATTGGACGTGAGAAAGAAATTTCACGCATGATTCAGGTTTTGAGTCGTAAAACGAAGAATAACCCAGTTCTTGTGGGTGAAGCAGGTGTTGGTAAGACGGCACTTGCGCTTGGCTTAGCACAGCGTATTGCTTCAGGCGAAGTACCTTTTGAGTTGGCTGATATGCGTATCTTAGAGCTTGATATGATGAGTGTGGTTGCAGGAACACGTTTCCGTGGCGATTTCGAAGAACGTATGAATCAGATCATTGATGAGATTGAAGCTGATGGAAAAATCATTCTCTTTATTGACGAATTGCATACGATTATCGGTTCTGGTTCAGGTATTGATAGTACCTTAGATGCGGCGAATATTTTGAAACCCGCTCTAGCACGTGGAACCCTTCATATGGTTGGAGCAACTACTCAAGCTGAGTACCAGAAGCATATTGAAAAAGATGCAGCTCTTTCTCGCCGTTTTGCTAAAATTACAATTGAGGAGCCAAGTGTACCTGAGGCGATTGATATTCTAAAAGGCCTACGGTCGTCTTATGAAGACTATCATCGTGTAACGATTACTGATGAGGCAGTTGAGACAGCGGTCAAGGCGGCCCACCGTTATTTGACAAGTAAAAACTTACCTGACTCTGCCATTGATCTTTTAGATGAAGCGAGTGCAACTGTTCAAGGTCGTATCAAAAAAGAAGCCAAACGTGAGATAACGCCTTTGGATGAAGCACTTCTATCTGGTGATATGAAGGCTGCTGTTAAACAATATAAAGCTAGCCAAAAAGCAAAATTACCCAAACCTGCCTTGGTAGATGCAGATCAGATTATGCAAACCCTTAGTCGTCTATCAGGTATTCCTGTTGAGAAGATGACTCAGGCAGATAGCAAGCGTTACTTGAATCTGGAAGCAGAGCTTCACAAACGTGTTATTGGTCAAGATGAAGCAGTTTCAGCCATTAGTCGTGCTATTCGTCGTAACCAGTCAGGTATTCGTACTGGAAAACGTCCAATTGGTTCCTTTATGTTCCTTGGACCTACTGGTGTTGGTAAGACAGAATTGGCCAAGGCTTTGGCGGAAGTTCTCTTTGATGATGAGTCAGCTTTGCTTCGCTTTGACATGTCAGAATACATGGAAAAATTTGCGGCTAGCCGACTTAACGGTGCTCCTCCAGGTTATGTTGGATATGATGAGGGTGGTGAATTAACAGAGAAAGTTCGCAATAAGCCTTACTCAGTTCTCCTCTTTGACGAGGTGGAAAAGGCTCACCCAGATATTTTCAACATCCTCTTACAGGTTTTGGATGATGGTGTCTTGACGGATAGTCGAGGTCGTAAAGTTGACTTCTCAAATACCATTATCATTATGACTTCGAACTTGGGAGCGACTGCTCTTCGTGATGATAAGACCGTTGGTTTTGGTGCCCAAGACATTTCTCATAATCACCAAGCTATGCAGTCACGTATCATGGAAGAACTTAAGAAGGCCTACCGCCCAGAGTTTATCAACCGTATTGATGAGAAGGTTGTCTTCCATAGTCTAGAGGAAGAGCAACTTCGTGAGATTGTTAAGATTATGGTGAAACCGTTGGTATCAGCTTTGGCTGAAAAAGGGATTGACTTGAAATTCCAACCAGCTGCCCTTAAGCATTTAGCTAAAGATGGTTATGATGTTGAGATGGGTGCTCGTCCATTACGTCGTACGATTCAAACTCAAGTGGAGGACAAGTTATCTGAGCTCTTACTAGGTGGCCAAGTAGTTAGTGGACAAACTCTTAAAATCGGCTGCTCGAAAGATAAATTAACCTTTACAGTAGTGTAAAAATCAAACAAAAAGACATATTACAGGTGTAGTCTGTCTTTTTTGTGTCAATAGGAGTCAAGGTAGAGTCAATCTTTCTGTAAAGATGGGGTAAAAGAAAAAGCCGAGCAAAGCTCGACTGTAATGATTAGAGTTTTTCGTTGACAAAGTTGACAAAGTGATTCCACCAGACCTTGAGGAAGAAGCTTTTCTTAACTTCTTTACCAGCAACCAGTTCCATGCTAGGCATACCTTGGTTAGGCAAGTAACCTTCTCCTACAAGTGACTTATCTTCAAAGGTAGCAGTTCCAACCTTGTCACTTGAGTTGACAGGGGCTTGGACTTGATTTGTAGTAACTTTAATATGTTTACTATTGTTAGCATCTATTTTTTGGATGATATTAAAGTCAGACTTAGCGACGGCAGTGACTTGCTTAGATTTACCATCAATAACATGGGCTTGACTTTTACCGATGGCTTGTCTTTTCTTGGCAATGGTCTTGCTTTCCCAGTGATAGACTACGTAATTAAGCAGGTCGTTAGTTGCAGTGAAACGGGCATAGTCGTCGGTGTCGGTATTATCAGCATTCATAATGACTGTGATAATGCTCATGCCACTTTCATTTGAGTGGGCCACGAAGGAAGCACCGGCTAAATCAGTGGTTCCCGTTTTTAGGCCATCCACTCCTTTACGATAACTAGGTTGTCCCTTGAGCATATAGTTGAAGGTTTTAAGTTTGTTGACACCATCAAAGTCAGCCTCAGTTTTTTTAGTGATGTCGAGAATTTCAGGATATTCTTTCACCACGTGTTGTGCAATGATAGCAACATCTTTAGCACTCATGGTATTTTCTTCGTCTGATTTAGAGCCTGGATAGATATTGTCACCTAAGTAAGAATTATTGAGACCAGAGGCATTGACAATCTTGGCATCAGTGATACCCCAATCTTTAAGTTGGGCTTTCATCATGTCGACAAACTTACTTTCGGTTCCTCCGATTTCCTCGGCTAGAGCAATAGATGCACTGTTGGCACTGGAAATAAGAGTTGCGTCAAGAAGTTGTTTGACAGTGTATTTGCGGGCATCTAGTGGAATATTGGATACTCCGGCACTGACAGTTAGTTCAAAGGGATAGTCAGAAATCTCAACTTTGCTATTCCATTTGAGGTCTCCCTGATCTACCGCTTTATACACCATGTAGGCCGTTAGGAGCTTGGTAATAGAGCCAATCCCTGTAGAGGTAGTGGCATCTTTTTCGTATAAAATTTTGCCAGTAGTCGCTTCGACAGCGATGGCATGTTTGGCTGCGGCATCATATCCTTTTTTCTTATCTGCTGCAAAAGCAGGGGCTACGCTTCCCAGACAGAGTAAGAAGGTCATCATAAGCGTAATCAGTTTTTTCATGGTTTGTTCCTTCATGTGTTTTGGATATTTATTATACCACATTTTGAGAGGAACTTAAGGTGTTGAGAAGGGGCTTTTACTTACAAGACCAATTTTGAAGGCAAGATAAAACTACCTTTTGATAGCTAAAAGGTAGTTTTGTGTTTACTTGTTTCCTGTAAAGAAATTAACGATATGATTCCACCAAACTTTTAAGAAGAAACTTTTCTTGATAGATTGGTTGGCTGTTACAGAAACTTGAGGTGGCTCAGAGATGTAACCTGTCCCTACGAGATCCTTATCATCAAAAGTTGCAGTTCCGATAGTATCCCCTTTTTTGATAGGTGCCGTTATGGTTTTTGCTTTGATTTTAACAGCATCATTTTTACTATTTATTTTTTGAACGACCGTAAGGTCTGACTCGAGTTTAGCAGAGATGGTTTGGCTATCTCCGTCAGCCACCTTGATATCATTTTTCTTGACGATTTGTCCTTTGGTGTTGAGGGTTTTGATTTCCCAGTTTTGTGTCACATAATCTAGCAACTCATTTGTGGCTGTGAATCTGGCAGCTTCATCTTCTCCGCCATTATCCGCATTCATAACAACGGTAATCAAGCTCATGCCATTTTCATTGGAGTGGGCTACGAAGGAAGCCCCTGCAAGTTCAGTTGTTCCAGTCTTGAGTCCATCAACGCCTTCACGGTAGTTGTCTTGACCTTCTAACATGTAGTTGTGCGTCGTTAATTTGTTGTCACCTTCGAAATCAGTTTCGGTTTGCTTGGTGATTTCAAGTACCTGAGGATAGTCTTTGATGAGGTGGTCTGCAATAATGGCAACATCTAGAGCACTCATAGTATTTTCGTCATCTGCTTTAGAGCCAGGATAGCGGTTATCGCCTAGGTATTTATTATTTAGTCCTGAAGCGTTGTATAATTTAGCATCTGTAATGCCCCACTCTTTAAGTTGGGCTGTCATAGTGTCAACAAATGCACTCTCTGATCCTGAGATTTTTTCAGCTAGAGCAATAGCAGTACTGTTAGCGCTGGAAATGAGGGTGGCATCTAGGAGCTGTTTAACAGTGTATTTTCGGGAATCTAGTGGGACATTTGAAACTTCTGAATCAACGGTTAAGTTGAAAGGATAGTCTGAGATATCGACGTCAGTGTCCCAGGTAATTTTTCCTTGGTCAACTGCTTTATAGACCATGTAGGCTGTTAGGATTTTAGTCATTGAAGCCACACCGTCAGGAGTAGTGGCGTCCTTTTCATAGAGGACTTTCCCTGTAGTTGCTTCGACAGCAATCGCATGTTTAGCGGAAACATTGAAGTCATCTGTCTGTTCTTGTGCTAGAGCAGGTGTTACTAGGCCTAGTAAGATTAAGGCAATCATAATGATGTGTTGTAATTTTTTCATAGTCATTCCTTTGTCTCTCATAAGTGTTTATTATATCACAAAACGACTTAAATATCTGAGAGAAAGGGAGACTTGGGTGCTAACTTATGCCGGAGCTCTGCCATTTTTGACTATATTATGGTAAAATGAAAGTTATATCAAATGAATGACATAAAGTTGACCGGTTCGTTTTTGTAAGGGCTGGTCATGGATAAAAAGAGGGATCAAACATGGCTAAACAAACTTTTGAGATGACCTTTGCAGGACGCCCGCTTGTCGTTGAAGTTGGGCAGGTAGCCAAGCAGGCTAATGGTGCTGTCGTCGTGCGTTATGGAGATACAACGGTATTATCAACAGCTGTTATGTCTAAAAAGATGGCAACGGCAGATTTCTTTCCTTTACAGGTTAATTATGAGGAAAAAATGTATGCAGCTGGCAAGTTCCCGGGGGGCTTTAACAAGCGTGAGGGTCGCCCTTCAACAGATGCCACGTTGACTGCTCGCCTCATTGATCGTCCTATTCGTCCTATGTTTGCGGAGGGCTTTCGTAACGAAGTTCAGGTCATTAACACGGTTCTCTCTTATGATGAGAATGCTAGTGCTCCGATGGCGGCTATGTTTGGGAGTTCTTTAGCTCTTTCTATCTCTGATATTCCTTTCAATGGTCCAATTGCTGGGGTTCAAGTAGCCTATGCTGCAGAAGATTTCATCATCAATCCAAGTGCAGCGGATAAGGAAGTTTCACTTTTAGATTTGACAGTGGCAGGTACCAAGGAAGCTATCAATATGGTAGAGTCAGGTGCCCAGGAATTGTCTGAGGATATTATGTTGCAAGCACTCTTGAAGGGGCATGAGGCCATTCAAGAGTTGGTTGATTTCCAAAATTATATCGTTGCAGCTGTTGGTAAGGAAAAGGCTGAGGTTGAACTTCTACAAGTTGATGCTGATTTGAAAGTCGAAATCGAAACAGCTTATTATGATCAGTTAGCTAAGGCTGTTCAGGTGGAAGAAAAACTGGCGCGTGAAGCAGCAACCCAGGCTGTAAAAGAAGAGGTCCTCGCTTCTTATCAGGAACGCTTTGCGGAAGATGAGGATAAGGAAACTATTCTGCGTGATGTGGCAGAAATCCTTGAGCAGATGGAACATGCTGAAGTGCGCCGTCTCATTACCGAGGATAAGGTTCGTCCAGATGGCCGTCGTGTGGATGAAATCCGTCCTTTGGACGCAGAGATTGACTTTCTTCCTAAGGTTCATGGTTCAGGTCTCTTTACACGTGGTCAAACTCAAGCCTTGTCAGTTTTGACTTTGGCACCTATGAGTGATACACAGCTTGTTGATGGTTTGGATCCAGAGTATAAGAAGCGTTTCCTTCACCACTATAATTTTCCTCAGTATTCAGTGGGTGAAACAGGGCGTTACGGTGCACCAGGTCGACGTGAAATTGGTCACGGAGCCTTGGGTGAACGTGCCCTTGCTCAGGTTCTTCCAAGTATTGAAGAGTTCCCTTATGCTATCCGTTTGGTAGCAGAAGTCTTGGAGTCAAATGGTTCTTCCTCACAAGCTTCTATTTGTGCAGGAACCTTGGCGCTTATGGCTGGAGGTGTACCGATTAAGGCACCTGTTGCAGGTATTGCCATGGGACTTATCTCAGATGGTACTAACTACACTGTCCTAACTGATATTCAAGGTTTGGAAGATCATTTTGGAGATATGGACTTTAAGGTAGCTGGTACACGTCAAGGAATTACAGCTCTTCAGATGGATATTAAGATTTCGGGTATTACACCGGCCATTCTCGAAGAGGCTTTGGCTCAGGCAAAGGTAGCTCGTTTTGAAATTCTTGATGTTATTGAGTCAGCAATCGCTGAGCCACGTCCAGAATTGGCACCAACAGCGCCTAAGATTGATAGTATTCAGATTCCTGTTGACAAGATCAAGGTTGTCATCGGTAAAGGTGGCGAAACTATTGACAAGATTATCGCTGAAACTGGTGTCACTATTGATATCGATGAAGAAGGTCTTGTTCAGATTTTCTCTAGCGATCAGGATGCTATTATCCGTGCTAAAGCTATCATCTCCGATCTTGTACGTGAAGCTAAGGTTGGTGAAGTTTACACTGTACCCGTTGTGCGTATTGAAAAGTTCGGTGCCTTTGTCCACCTTTTCAATAAGACAGATGCTCTCATCCATATCTCAGAACTAGCTTGGGAACGTACTGAGCATGTCGAAGATGTGGTTAAAGTTGGGGGTACGGTAACTGTTAAAATTATCAAAATCGATGAAAAAGGACGTATCGATGCCTCAATCAAGGCCTTGCTTCCTAAGCCTGAAAAACTTGATGATGGGGAAAATGGAGGAGAGCAGCGACATCGCCGTCGTTCTCATCATAAACCACGCCACCATAATGAAAGTGGTGAAGCACCGAAAAATCCTGATAAATCAGAAACGAAAGAACACACAGAAGAATGACAGAAAATCAAGAATTGCAAGCTTTTGATGAAACTCTAAGAGAATTTTTAAAGGAACCAGACCACTTTTTGACCAGTCTGGCTTTGGTTAATCACCTACAACGTACTCCCGTCTTGGCTGCCCAAGACCTCTACGCAGTTGAAGTGGAAGGAAAGAAGGTTGTTCCTGTCTTCACCAATGAACAGGACCTACAATCTTTCCAAGCTACTCAAGAGAGTGCTCGAGAACAGACTTGGGTAGAACGTTCGAGCTTAGATGTTTTAACACAACTTGTTCAGGCAGAGCTTTTTGGTCTTGCTTTCAATTTAAAAGAGGATGGTGACTTCTCGAATACCACTCTTTTTGCAAGCAGTGAACTCATCCAGTTTATCAACTATTTCACTCAGACCCTTAATAATCTTTTGGGTGAGGAAAATCAAAAGGCAGATCCTAAAGATAAGATTTATCTTGTTCCAGCCTTCATTCACAAACGAGAGGAAGATGGCCAGGATGACCGTCTCTTTGCGACCATGTCGAATGCAGAGGGACAGAGTTATGTGCCTGTGTTTACGAACTTAACGAGCTTTGCAAAATGGTACGGTAACGAGACTTTTGGCCTACCTTTCCGTAAGGCTAAAGGGACGATTTTGCAATGGCCACTGTCAGAAATTTACCAGCCTTCAACAGGTGAAAATGAGTTGGATAAGGTTCAAGGTATTGTCATCAATCCGTTTGATGAGCAGCCTGAGTTAGTCGACTGGTCTTATTTTGAAGGGGATAGCGAGTAGACCTAGTGTTGGTAGCTTTCCACTTTAAATAATAATAGGGCCACAGCAAACAATAATAACAATAATGATGTAAGGAGTGACCTAAATGGGTTGGTGGAAAGAAAGTATTGATATAGTAAAGAAAAATGACCCAGCAGCTCGGACGAGTCTAGAGGTTCTTTTAACCTACCCTGGATTAAAAGCCTTGGCTGCCCATCGTATCTCACATTTTCTCTGGCGCCACCATTGTCGACTCTTAGCGCGTATGCATAGTCAGTTTTGGCGCTTTTGGACTCAGATTGAGATTCACCCAGGGGCTCAGATTGCTGAAGGTGTCTTCATTGACCATGGCTCTGGCCTTGTTATTGGTGAGACAGCTGTTGTGGAGAAGGGGGCTATGCTTTACCACGGTGTCACTTTAGGTGGTACTGGTAAAGATGTCGGAAAACGTCACCCAACCGTTCGTGAGGGTGCCCTAGTTTCAGCCCATGCTCAGGTCATAGGCCCTATTGAGATTGGAAAGAATGCTAAGGTGGGGGCGGCAGCCGTGGTTGTTGCAGATGTCCCAGAAGATGTTACAGTCGTTGGTGTTCCTGCTAAGGTTGTGCGTGTTCATGGTCAAAAGGATGAAGAAGTTATCCACGATATTGAAGAAGGTCGTGAATACTATAGCGAAAAGCTAGAAGACCTTCTAAAAGCAGCTAGCTTCCACTCATCACGTCTATAAGGAAAGGAAACGATGAAACTCTTTAGTTCAAAGGTGACTCGATTGACGGTTGTGGGTCCTCTTGCTCTTGTTTACATTGCTTTACATAGAGCAGACTATAGCATGGCCGCCTTATGGTTTTGCATTGCTCTGTTATGGGCCGGTCTGGTTTTTAAGCAACGACACAAGTGAGATTTGAGTAATGAAAAAATTCTTTAAGGAAAATCCTTTTTTGGTCTTCTATATAGTTGGGAGTTTTCTTTCAGCTATGTCTCTCTTGGCTCAAGGTCAGCTAGTTGCGGCTATTTGGATTATCATTCTCGTTATACTCTTGTGTTTGTACCTAAACCATATCAAGGATAAAAAATAGTTTCCAGTTAATTGAAAGGAATCTCAAGTGATTAAAATTTATGATACGATGACACGTTCGCTCCGTGATTTTGTACCTTTGACAGAAAATGTTGTCAATATGTATGTCTGCGGACCAACAGTTTACAATTATATTCATATCGGAAATGCCCGTTCAGCAGTAGCTTTTGATACTATTCGTCGTTATTTTGAGTATTGTGGCTATACAGTCAACTATATTTCCAACTTTACGGATGTAGATGATAAGATCATCAAGGCAGCCAATGAAGCTGGTATTTCAACTAAGGAATTGTCGGACAAGTTTATCGCGGCCTTTATGGAAGATACCGGACAACTTGGCATCAAACCAGCGACACAAAATCCACGTGTTATTAACTACATGGATGAAATCATTGCATTCGTGTCAACCTTGGTTGACAAAGGATTTGCCTATGTCTCTGAAGGTGATGTTTACTTCCGAGTAGCTAAGTCAAACAACTATGCTAAATTGGCTAACAAGACCTTGGAAGATCTTGAAATTGGTGCAAGCGGACGTACGGATGCTGAAACAGAACGTAAGGAAAATCCTCTAGATTTTGCCCTTTGGAAAGCTGCCAAAGAGGGAGAAGTTTCTTGGAATAGCCCATGGGGACCTGGTCGTCCTGGTTGGCACATCGAATGTTCTGTTATGGCGACTGAAATCCTTGGAGATACCATCGACATCCATGGTGGAGGGGCAGACCTTGAGTTTCCACACCATACCAATGAAATTGCCCAATCAGAAGCCAAAACTGGCAAGACCTTTGCTAACTACTGGATGCATAATGGTTTTGTCAATGTGGATAATGAAAAAATGTCAAAATCCTTGGGTAACTTCGTGACCGTTCATGATATGCTTCAAACGGTTGATGGTCAAGTGCTTCGCTTCTTCCTAGCAACACAACAGTACCGTAAACCAATTAACTTTACAGAAAAAGCTATCCATGATGCTGAGGTTAATCTTAAGTATTTGAAAAATACCCACAGTCTTCCGTTGACAGAACAGGTGAATCAAGCTGAGTTGCAAACTTATCTTGACGCCTTCCAAGAAGCTATGGATGATGACTTTAATACGGCAAATGGAGTGACTGTTCTGTTTGACATGGCTAAATGGATTAATTCAGGCAATTATGATCAAACCGTTAAGAATGCTTTTGAAAAAATGCTCCAAGTCTTCGGTATTGTTTTCGAAGAAGAAGTCCTTGATGAAGATATCGAAAAACTCATTGAAGAGCGTCAAGCGGCGCGTGCCAACAAGGACTTTGCGACAGCAGACCGTATTCGCGATGAGTTGGCTGCTCAAGGTATCAAACTTCTTGATACCAAGGAGGGCGTGAGGTGGACACGTGACTAAACATCTTGATGTCAACCTTATTAACGGCATTGCTCTCGCCTTTGAGGGAGATGCTGTTTATTCCTTGTACATTCGCCGTCACCTGATTTTTCAAGGTCAGACCAAGCCAAATCAACTGCACCGTCTAGCTACACGCTATGTTTCAGCTAAGGCCCAGGCTAGTCTCATTGAAAAAATGCTAGAGCAAGAGCTTTTGACTGAAAAAGAGCTAGACATATATAAAAGAGGTCGTAATGCGAATAGCCATACCAAGGCTAAAAATACAGATGTTATTACCTATAAAATGTCAACAGGCTTCGAAGCAGTCATGGGCTATCTTCATATGACAGAGGATATCGCTCGCTTAGAGGAACTGATTGCTTGGTGTATTGACGAAGTTGAAAAAGAAATCTAAAAATTCTGCCGAGAGCAGGATTTTTGTTATTTAAAGGCTATAAAAATTGTAACAGTTAGCCAGAGTTTTAACATTTAGATTATTTGAGAATCAAAGTAATTCAGCGTCTTGATAATGAAAAATAAGATGAAACTAATATTTAGCACCTTGAAAATGAGAAAGTTAAGGGGTGTCTGACACGTGTAAAACCCCGATATTATAGCGTTTTTTAATAAAACTAATTTGACAGAAAGTAAAAAAAAAGTCTATAATATTAATAAATGAGGCCATCTAAAAAATGAGGAGGTGAATGGAAATAGCTAAGAAAAAAGTTTTCTATACAACTTTTGCTGCTTTGATTTTATCTAGCTTTACGCTTCAAACAGGTAAAGCAGATGAAGTTCAGGTAAAACCTGATGAAGCTAAAATAGATTATGTTAATAGTGAGGCACCGGCTCCAGTTGCTCCTCAGGCTGATTTTTCATCAGTAGGAGCTAAGGCAGAGCCAGCGAGTCAAGTAGGTTCAGTAGTGACCTCAACATCACTGATGGTTGTCTCTTCAAGTGAGACAGATGAGGGGCTTCTTGAGGTACATTCTCAAGTTGATATCGTGGAGACTAGCGTTTCTACGACGACACCTCATTCAGAAGAGGCTCGTGCCCAGGCTTTTGGTGAGGATCGATCAGTAGCGGCATCTGAACGAGGAGATGCAAACCCAACATCTGATTCTGAACAAGCTAAACCAAATATTGTACTTACTTATGATAAGTCTCGTGAGGCTACAGCGACTGCAGAGTCTCAAGCTGTAACTTCAATGTATAAGAGTGAAAGCACACTATACACATCTGAACTTGCTGGAAATACACATGCAGTTATTGAAAAATCAGAGTATTCTTCACTGGATTCTCATACGACATCTGTAAGTGCGACTCCTACTAGCCAAGCTATTGCAACTTCTGAAGTCGCTTCTGAGTCTGCAAGTACTGCAAGCTCTCTTGCATCTACCGCTCCAGAAACGAGTCAGTTAAATAATAATTCAGAAGATAGCTTAACTGTCCTTACGGTTGGCTGGAAAGATTCATCATCAACTTCTGAGGTCTTTAAAACTTCTGAAGTGGTTTCTATGTTGCAAAGTGAGAGTTTGACCTATTCGTCAGAGGTAACCTTTACGGATGGACTCATCTCAGAAATCTTAGCGACTCCAATCACTTCTGAAGTATATACCGTTGTTCCAAAACGAGACAGTACTGGAGCGCTTCTTGAAGATCAACCTGCTGTTACAGGGAATACAGATATTCTTTATTTAGCACGTGGTGAAATCTTTAACGTCAACTTTGATGTTAACAAGATGGAAGGTAAGAAGATTAAGGGCCTTAATCTAGTCCTTGATGGCAAACAAATTCATCATAGCTACTTTGTTGAAGGAACTCTGGATGAGGTCAATGCTGGTTTGAGTGCCTACCATTTGGCAGAGCAAACGACTGGTATTCATAAAATGACCTTTGAGTTGATTGATACGAATAACAATATTCATTACCTGACACAGACTTTTAGCGTCTTCAATGAAGGCGAGCGTCCAGTGACACCGGATAGTTACCGTAGGAATCAGTATTCATCAACAACGACAACAACGACTGTACCGGTTACTTATAATACCAGTGCAAATAGCTACACTGAAACCGCCAATCATATACAAGCTACGGCTGTCAATGAGTTGGCTGAGACAACTAGAGCGCTAACACAGCAATTGGCAGAACAAATTGCTGAGGTTTTGAGTGGTTGGTCTTCAGCGATTTCTGGAAATAGTTCAACAAGCACAGGTTCAATTGATATCTTCCAAGCAGCAGGTAAAACCATTACTCAAGCTGCGAGAAAGATTGCAGAATCAATCTCAGATCCAGATACAATTGGTAAGCAAGCTTTGGCTGCTGCAACTGTTGTTCTCGTTCTTCTAGTGCTTTACCTAGCAGCAATTACATTTATTTAACATGCTTTGCCCTCGTAAGAGGGCTTTTTTTATGATAGAATTAGCTTATGAAAACAACTAAAGAATTAAGTCTAGACATTGTTTATGGTGTGCATGCCGTAACAGAGAGTCTGGAAGCAAATACTGGAAATAAACTCTATATTCAAGATGATCTTCGAGGAAAAAATGTTGATGCCATTAAGGCCTTGGCAGCTGAAAAGAAGGTTTCCATCTCTTGGACACCTAAGAAAACCTTGTCTGATATGACAGGTGGAGCTGTGCATCAAGGTTTTGTTCTTCGTGTGTCAGAGTTCGCTTATTCTGAGCTCTCAGTTATTATGGATAAGGCTGAACAAGAGGAGAATCCTCTAGTCCTCATTTTAGATGGACTCAACGATCCTCATAACTTTGGTTCTATCCTACGTACAGCTGATGCTACTCAGGTGACAGGAGTTATTATTCCTAAGCATCGTGCTGTGGGGGTAACACCTGTCGTTGCCAAGACATCAACAGGGGCTGTGGAGCATATTCCCATTGCCCGAGTGACCAATCTTAGCCAAACTCTTGATAAGCTTAAAGAAGCAGGCTTCTGGGTATTTGGTACGGATATGGATGGCACCCCATCTCATAAATGGAACACAGCTGGAAAGGTTGCCCTTATCATTGGTAATGAAGGTAAGGGAATCTCTGCTAACATCAAGAAACAAGTGGATGAGATGATTACTATTCCTATGAGTGGTCATGTGCAGAGCCTTAATGCCAGTGTGGCAGCTGCAGTTCTCATGTATGAAGTTTATCGAAACCGATTGTAACTATGAAAAAAAGAATACTTCTAGTTGATGGTTATAATATGATTGCCTTTTGGCAAGAAACCCGTCAACTCTTTAAGACCAATCAGCTTGATCAAGCTCGTGAAACCTTGCTTCGTAAGCTCAATCATTATGCTAACTTTGAACATATTGATATTATCTGTGTATTTGATGCTCAGTTTGTTCCAGGGAGTCGTCAACGTTATGATCAATATCGTATCAGTGTTATTTTTACTGAGGAAGATGAGACAGCAGATAGCTATATTGAGCGCGCAGCGGCTGAGATGAATACTGTTCAAAATCTAGTTGAAGTAGCAACTAGTGACTTAAATGAACAGTGGGCTATCTTTTCACAAGGAGCTTTACGTGTTTCGGCGCGTGAGTTGGAAGAGCGTGTCAATACAGTAAAGTCTGACTTAGACAAGATGTCGGCACATATTGACTTAAAGACACCAAAACTACGTCCATGGGACGATGCACAATTAGGGAAATTACAGGACCTTTTAAATGAAATAGAATAGAGGGATATATGACATTTAACATTTTGACAGATTCCACAGCAGATCTAGATGAAAAATGGGCTCAGGAGAATAAGGTAGAGCTCGTTGGTTTGACCATTACGCTTGATGATATTGCCTATGAGACCGTTGGTCCTAACCGTTTAACGAGTGACCGTCTCTTAGAACGTATGCAAGAAGGTAGTCAGCCAACCACAAGCCAGGTGAATGTTGGTCAATTTGAAGAGGTTTTTCGTCGTCATGCCAAAAATGGTGATGCCCTTCTTTATATTGCCTTCTCATCAGTGCTTTCAGGTACTTATCAAAGTGCTGTTATGGCGCGTGACATGATTTTGGATGAGTACCCAGAAGCTGTCATTGAGATTGTAGATACCCTGGCGGCAGCAGGTGGGGAAGGATATCTCTCTATCTTGGCGGCAGAAGCTCGCGACCAAGGTAAGAGCTTGTCTGAAACGAAAGCCATGATTGAGGACATTCTGCCACGTTTACGGACCTATTTCTTAGTTGATGATCTCTACCATCTCATGCGTGGGGGTCGCCTTTCTAAGAGCTCAGCCATTATTGGTAGTTTGATTAATATCAAGCCTCTTCTTTGGCTGGACGCTTCAGGTAAGTTGGTTCCTCTGGCCAAAATACGTGGACGCAAAAAAGCTATTAAAGAAATGGTCCTACAAGCTACCCAGGATATTGGACATAGCACAGCAATTGTCGCTTATGCCAATGATATTGAAGCGGCGGAGAATCTAAAAGAACAATTGTTAGCAGTTGACGGCATTGAGCAAGTTCTCATTATGCCACTTGGACCAGTCATCTCTACCCACGTCGGACCAGATACCTTAGCTGTCTTTACGATTGGTAAAGAAGCTAGATAGAAAAAGTGTCAGATAGGATTTCCTATCTGATTTTTTGTTTTCTGAAATGATAGATTAATAGAAAATCAAAAGATAACCTATACAAAATGAATGATATATTTGACATAGCGTAAAATAATGTTATAATTAATCTAGAAAATGGAGGAAACAAAATGAAAAAGTCAAAGAAAAAAGTAGCTAGCACGATGGATGAACGTGCTCAGTTGATCAGCGGAGAATCTTCTGCTAGAGGTTATTGGGTAGCCATGCTTGGTATATTTGTAACGATTATGGTTGCTAGCAAGACACACTCCGTCGAATTAGTGCAGTCACTATTAATCATCACTTTCGTTGGTTCTATGTGCGTAGTCGTAGTGCATAGCGTATCACGTAATGGGCATCCATGGTTACTGGACAAAAAAATTGAGAAGAAGATGCTCATATTATCCTGGGTAATGTGTCTTTTGGGAATTTTTATATCGCTAATGGGCCTCTTAAGTCTATTTCAGTCGTTTAAGATAGGGAAGAATCTTATGAGTAGTGTAGCATTTTTGACATTGGGGTTGACTCTTCTTTGTGATTGCTGGGTTATTATTAACAGAATCAAGAAGAACCGTCTGGAAGAACTAGAAGACGAAGAATAGGATTTTTGAATGAAAAATTTAAAAATGAAGTCAGCTCGTGTAGCAAAGGATCTCACTCAACAAGGCTTGGCAGATGCAATTGGTGTTTCGCGTCAGACCATTTCAGCTATTGAAAAAGGTGATTACAACCCAACTATAAATCTGTGTATTGCTATCTGCAAAACTCTGGACAAAACTTTAGACCAGCTTTTTTGGGAATCTGAGGATTAGTTTGTATCGCTTTAGAGGTTATTTAGGGATGAATTCTAGTCTTACACCTTATAAAATGAGAGACTAAAAAAATACAAAAAATAAAAGAAAAACATCTCCAAATGACTTGCCTTGGACGTGTTTTTTTGATATTATGTTAAACGGTATTGTTTACCCCATTTGAAAGGCCCCGGAACCTTCCAAATACTTTTCGATGGGAAGGAACACCCATCACTCGTAAACAAAAATCGAACTATATATAGGAGAAATCATGAACAAAACAACATTTATGGCTAAACCAGGCCAAGTTGAACGTAAATGGTATGTCGTTGACGCAACTGATGTGCCACTTGGACGTCTTTCTGCAGTAGTTGCTAGCGTACTTCGCGGAAAAAACAAACCAACTTTCACACCACACACTGATACAGGTGACTTCGTAATCGTTATCAATGCTGAAAAAGTTAAATTGACTGGTAAAAAAGCAACTGATAAGATCTACTACACTCACTCAATGTACCCAGGTGGATTGAAACAAATCTCAGCAGGTGAACTTCGTTCTAAAAACGCTGTTCGTTTGATTGAAAAATCAGTTAAAGGTATGCTTCCACACAACACTCTTGGACGCGCACAAGGTATGAAATTGAAAGTCTTCGTTGGAGCTGAGCACACTCACGCTGCACAACAACCAGAAGTACTTGATATCTCAGGACTTATCTAATTCTAAGAGGAAAGGAGCACTAATATAATGGCACAAGCACAATATGCAGGTACAGGACGCCGTAAAAACGCCGTTGCACGCGTACGTTTGGTTCCAGGTACTGGTAAAATCACAGTTAACAAAAAAGATGTAGAAGAATACATCCCACACGCAGACCTTCGTCTCGTTATCAACCAACCTTTTGCAGTTACTTCAACTGAAGGTTCATACGACGTACACGTTAACGTTGTAGGTGGTGGATACGCTGGTCAATCAGGTGCGATCCGTCACGGTATCGCTCGTGCACTTCTTCAAGTAGATCCAGACTTCCGCGATTCATTGAAACGCGCTGGACTTCTTACTCGTGATGCACGTATGGTTGAACGTAAGAAACCAGGTCTTAAGAAAGCTCGTAAAGCATCACAATTCTCAAAACGTTAATCAACACGATTATATCAACGTTTACAGACATTCAAGAATTATTTCTTGGATGTCTTTTTTTGTTCAAAAAACTAAAGTTCACCCCAAAATTCACCCCATATTCACCCCATCAATTTTTTAAACTACGAAAAGCAATATCACCTACAGTCCGATTGACTTTATCTTTGATATTAACGTAAGTTTTTGTAATCTCTTTATCACTATGAGTAAGAGCTTCTGAGATGGCTTCAAGAGAAACACCTGCTTGTTTAGCAAGAGTAGCACCAGTATGTCTTAGTTTGTGTGGTGATGCTGGTGCTAATTCGGGATGTCTTCGTCTGACTGATTTCATCTTGATAAAACTTAAAATTTTTCTAATTATAACGAAGCATAGTCAAAAAGCTATGACCTCTATATTCACAAAAAAATCCAGACCAATACTAGTCCAGATTTCTTGTCTATTAAACATTCTTTTCAAAGAATGGAAGAACGGCTGTAACGGCTTTGTCAACGCAATTATTTAACTGTGAGAATCCGACGCACATAAATTTTAAATGGCGTCTCAGTCACATTTAAATTTATGAGACGCTTAGACGTTAGGCTTTCAATTTATCAAATTTTGATTTGATGTTTGCCTTGAACTCTTCAATTTTGGCCTTGCGCTCTGCTTTACGTTCAGCCTTCATTTGCGCACGCGCTTGGTTGTAGAGGTCTTCTTGGACTTGCAGAGCTGCTTCGATTTCGGCTACGACGGTTGCTACATCCCAACGCACGATTTGGGTGTCGTACTTGGTGAAGTAAGCATCGATGACTGCTTCGTTGTTTTCTTGCACCAAGGCGACAACGGCTGTTTCGCCGTCGATCAATTTTTGAGACACAACGTCAATCAAGCCAGCTTCTGCCGTATCAACGGTATCACCAGCAGCCAAACCATAGAGGCTGCCAATACCATAACCAAACAAGACGCCGATAGGACCACCCAAAAGCCCGATAACTGCACCGAGCAAGCCACCTTCTAGGGTTGCATCCGTCGTTGAATCTTCAAAGTCATAGCGTTCTTTTTCAACGATGTGACCGTTTTCATTTTTGACCAAGGCGATTTGAGCAACCTTGGTCGTCTGAGTTTGGCGGAAAGCCTTCAAATCCGCAAAGGACTGATAAGCTTCGCTTTCAGTGTTAAAGACTGAAACTACTAGGTTTTCCATAGTTAGTACCTCTTTTCTAAAAATTACATGCGCATTATAACACAGTTTCAATCACTTTTCAATCATTTTAGTGCGACATTTTAATTGCTATGTCGCGTTTATCAGCGTCAAAGAACAGTTTCAGCAGCGGTATATCTTTGCCATATCCCAGCCCAGACACTCTGGAGACTCTGAGTGACTATCAAGAAAGATGTCCATCAGATTCTTAAAGCCTCCCGTGCAAAAAGTAAATAAATAGTGTTTTTCCTGTATGCCTGTCACACGGCTAAAAGACCGCTTGACCAAATCTTCCAGAAAATTATAGCAGATATTATGTACCAGCTCTGTGTAGCGAGTCTGATGAGCGTGCCGAATCACAACGACCCTTTTATAGAATCTGCCAACTGTTTCCTTATGGTCGATTCCTTGAAAGAAGTCGCTTTATTCGTCGGTCAAGACAATTAATTTGGCTGGTGCAACTGATTCGCCAAGCTATGAACAAGCAATTATTACCTTTTGAAAGCGAAAATGGCAATTATGAAGGTGAAGCTACTCAGGTCTTAGTTCTTCTATCCAATTACTATGCAGACAAATAACTATTTGATGAAAATACAGATGAATATGGAAATATCTTGATTTTAAAGGATTCATCCATCATTTCTAAATTATCGGCTATCCCAGATTTATTAAAAAGGGGATCTAGTAGGTAACAATAATATCGAATATATCAAAGTACGCAATATTAGGATTTCTTCAGAGGTTGAGTTAGAGTCAGATGTTGATGGGGATAAGTCGGATAATCTGCCAGTAGATATAAAAATACTAGAAAACAGGCTTGAAAAAGGCTCGTAAAGCTAGCCAGTTCTCTAAACGTTAATTCGTTGCTGGACAGCAGAATACAAACGAAAACACTTTGCATCTTGCAAGGTGTTTTTTTCTATGAGAACTGGCGGTGCGCAATTAGGATAGCTCTAGCGACTTTAGTCGCATAGAGATATGCTATGCACAGTTGCCTCAAGAAAACAATGCTTCTTGGTCCACCCTGTTAGACAAGCTTCAAAACCAAGGAATCCAACAGATTTCTCTTGTAGTTACAGATGGCTTTAAGGGGCTTGAGCAGATTATCAGTCAGGCTCACCCATTAGCTAAACAACAATGTTGCTTAATTCATATTAGTCGAAATCTAGCTAGTAAAGTGAAACGAGCAGATAGAGCGGTTATTCTGGGGCAATTTATAATGATTTATCGTGCTGAAAATTTAGAAATGGCAGGACAAGCTTTAGAGGACTTTCTCGCCGAATGGAAACCAAAGTATAGGAAAGTCATGGAAAGTCTGGAGAAGACGGATAATCTTTTAACTTTTTATCAGTTTCCCTACCAGATTTGGCACAGCATGTATTCGACAAACCTCATTGAGTCTCTTAACAAAGAAATCAAACATCAAACGAAAAAGAAGGTTCTTTTTCCTAATGAGGAGGCTCTGGAACGTTACTTAGTTACGTTGTTTGAAGATTATAATTTCAAGCAAAGTCAACGAATCCATAAAGGGTTTGGTCAATGTTCTGATACACTTGAAAGCTTATTTAATTAACACTCCGTAACTCTACTTAAGTGTTTACACATAATTATTTACAGTATCAAAAAATAAAGTATATTGTTTTCATCATAATATAATTAAATATCAGTATAGAGAATTTTATCTATATATCAGATATCAGCAATTGCTTTTGCTGTCATTTTTCGCTACAATAGTTACAAGGAGGAAATAAACATGTTAAAAGAAGTATTAAACGTCGCAAAAGTTGCGAAAAAATCATCTCTCTTCTTAGGAGGGGTAGCATTTGGGACGCTTGGCTTGAAAGTCTTAGCAAGTAAAGAAGCTAAGAAAGGCTATTCTAAGGCCTTGGCTAAAGCTTACAAATTGAAAGATGGACTGGATGCATCTGTTTCTGTTGTAAAACAACACGGTGATGATGTTTTACAAGACGCTAAATATTTATACGAACAGGAAAAGAAAGAAGAACAATTAGATAGCCTGACAGGTGAATAATATGTCTTTTAAAGTGCTACACAGAGGATATCAACATATCCGATTATCGTCCTCGTTTTCACTGACCTTGGATATTCAAGATTATCTTCGTTCCTTGGCTAAAGATGAAAAAGGGATCGACTCTATTCAGTTTTATATGGATCAGCAGCACTTTACTCTACGTATGAAAGAAGGCTTCTCTGTATTAGAAAATGCAGAGGCCTTTTTAAAAAAAATTGACAAGGGGAAAGTTTCGGACTTGATGACTCTTCCCATTCGTAGAGAAGAGAGTGCTTATTCAATTGTATCGGGTGCAGCGATTAAGCGTTTGCTGTTTCGAAGTTTTGTACCCTACCCTATTCGTTATATTTGGACTTGTTATCAGGCTTTGGGTTATGTCAAAGAAGCCTATCAAACTTTAGCGCGCAAGGAACTAACCATGGAGGTCTTGGACTGTTCGGCCATTTTGTTGTCCTTGTTTATGAACCAATCCAAGACAGCTAGCAACATCATGTTTATGCTTGATTTGGGTAATCATCTGGATCAGTGGTCTTTAAAAAAAACAGCAACAGATTTGGAACAAAGCCTTCTTGCTAAAGAAAGTGATGTTTTCTTAGTGCGGGGAGACATGGTCATCAGCATCAAGAGTTCTGATGTTCAAGTAGGTGATGTATTAGTTGTCTCCCAAGGTAATGAAATCTTGTTTGACGGCCAAGTGGTTTCAGGATTAGGCATGGTCAATGAGAGTTCCTTGACTGGAGAGAGCTTCCCTGTTGAAAAGAAAGAGGGAGATTCTGTATGTGCGAATACTGTTTTGGAAACAGGAGAGTTAAGAATTCGTGTGACTGATAATCAGATAAACAGTCGTATTTTGCAACTCATCAATCTGATGAAAAAATCTGAAGAGAGTAAGAAGACAAAACAACGTCATTTTATTAGGATGGCAGACAAGGTTGTAAAATATAACTTCTTAGGTGCTGGTTTGACTTATCTGTTAACAGGTTCGTTTTCAAAAGCCATTTCCTTTTTATTGGTGGATTTTTCATGTGCTCTAAAAATATCCACACCTGTAGCCTACCTTACGGCCATAAAGGAAGGTCTAAATCGAGAAATGGTTATTAAAGATGGTGATGTATTAGAAAAATATCTGGAAGTGGATACTTTCTTGTTTGATAAAACGGGTACCATCACGACGAGTTATCCTTTGGTTGAAAAGGTTCTTCCTTTCGGAGATTATACTGAGAAAGATATTTTAAGAATAAGTGCATGTTTGGAGGAACATATCTATCATCCTATTGCCAATGCAATTGTTAAACAAGCTGAAATTGAAGGCATTGAACACGAAGAAATGCATGGCAAGCTTCAGTATGTTGCAAGCAAAGGGATTAAATCGCAAATTGATGGTCAATCGGTTGTCATTGGAAATTATGTACTAATGCAAGACGAACAGGTAAGAATTAGTTCTGAGCAGCTGGCCTTGATTGAGCAATATAAGACTCATTACAATTTATTGTTTTTGGCTTATAAGAAAGAATTAATTGGGATGTTTTGTATCCACACTCCCTTGAGAAGCGAGGCGAAAGTTGCATTGAAAAAGCTAAAGCGCCAAGGGAAAAAACTGATTCTGGCAACTGGTGATACGTTGGCTAGAACAGAAGAGTTGGTTAAAGATCTGCCATTTGACAACGTTTATACTGATTTAAAACCAGATGGTAAGTTTCAGTTGGTTCAGGAATTACAGAAAGCTGGCCGAACTATTTTGATGGTTGGAGACGGGTTAAACGACTCTGCTGCCTTGACGCTTGCAGATATTGGGGTTGTGATGAATGAAAGTGCTGATATTTCTAAGCAGATGAGTGATATTTTATTATTAGATAATCGTTTAGATTTCTTCGAGGAATTGAATTCTTTATCTGAATCGTTGCAGAAATTAATTCAAAGAAATATTCAAGAAACAGTTGTAATAAATGGAAGTTTAATTGGATTTGGGTTGTTAAATTGGTTAAGCCCATCTAATCTTTCGATATTGCACAATCTGACTACTTTAAGAATCGTCCTTCGTAGTCTTTCTATTAAAAGTAGGTAAGAGACCGAGAAGCTGAGGTTATAAAAACTAAAAGGAGTTGTCTCATTTGAGAATAACGGCTCTTTGTCAACTGTAGTGGGTTGGTGGAAAATTATACCCTGGAGAGGACCAAATTGGTTCTCTCCTTTTAAATATTGAAAAAACCATTGGCAGTGGACATACTTTAAGACTATATATTTCTGAAACTAGTTTCACAATACAAATATTGACATGCAATTATTAATTGGTGGATTTTAAGTTGACATCTACAAAGTTTAATGTTAAAATACATTCAAAAATATATTTGAATGAGGTGCTTTATGGTTCAAAATGTTGTTACTTCAATAATCCTGTATTCTGGGACAGCCGTAGACTTACTTATTATCCTAATGTTATTTTTTGCCAAAAGAAAAAGCAGAAAGGACATCATTAACATCTATTTAGGACAATTTCTAGGCTCTGTTAGTCTAATATTCCTAAGTTTGCTTTTTGCATTTGTCTTGAATTATATTCCTAGTAAAGAGATTTTAGGTTTACTCGGTTTGATTCCAATTTTCCTAGGCCTCAAAGTTTTGCTTTTAGGAGATTCTGATGGAGAAGCTATTGCAAAAGATGGTTTGCGAAAAGACAATAAAAACCTGATTTTTCTAGTCGCTATGATTACTTTTGCAAGTTGTGGCGCTGACAATATTGGTGTCTTTGTCCCATATTTTACCACCTTAAATTTAGCGAATTTGATAGTGACTTTACTTACTTTTCTAGTCATGATTTATCTCTTGGTTTTTTCTGCCCAAAAATTAGCACAAGTCCCTTCTGTTGGAGAAACTTTGGAAAAATATAGCAGATGGTTTATTGCCGTTGTCTATTTAGGATTGGGGATGTATATCCTGATTGAAAACAACAGCTTTGACATGCTATGGGCTGTGTTAGGCTAGGAGAAAAAAATATGAAAAAAGATAGTATCTGTCAAGTGGATGTTATAAATCAACAAAATGTTACAACCGCAACGAACTACCTTGAAAAGGAAAAAGTCCAAAAATCACTTCGCATTTTATCAAAATTTACCGATAATAAACAGATAAATATCATCTTTTATCTCCTTGCCGTCGAAGAACTCTGTGTCTGCGATATAGCCTGTTTATTAAATCTCAGTATGGCATCTGCCTCCCACCATCTTCGTAAACTAGCCAATCAAAACATCTTGGACACTAGAAGAGAGGGGAAAATTATATATTATTTTATAAAAGATGAGGAAATCAGAGATTTTTTTAATCAACTAGGATAACAACTATTTTTACTACTTTTCCATGATTATAGGGAGATTATATATGAAATTTTTTGATGAAAATTACTCACAAGAAATACCTGCTCGTATCAAATGTTTAAGAAAAAAGTATAATTTAAAGCAAAGCGACCTAGGTAATGCAGGTCAAGTTAGCCAAGTTGAAAAGGGAGAAATTTGAAAGAATTTGTATCTTTTATTTTTTGTTTCATTTATGCCCTATGCTACTGGAATAGTTAGTAGCATAGGGCACAGCTCTTTTATGGACTGATCGTTATTGTTTCAACGGTAGCAAACTGGTTTTTACATAAAGTAATTGATAAACCCAATATAGATCAGAAAGAATTACTTGAAGCTACCGCACAATATAGAAAGTTATTGATACCTGACCTAATAATTAAAGGAGTGGGATTGATTCTATCCTTAATTCTCTATCCTCCGATTATGATGTATAGTGTTTTAATTGCGGCATTTTACATCATAACTTTAAAAACACTATCTGAAAAAAGAGTGAATAACTAAAAAAATGGTGATCAAAGTTAGGTGTATTATTTTAATGCTTACAGACCTAAACTATTCCCCTATTTATAATCTATTGATTCATATTTTATGAAATTAATCAGTAGATATCGTTCTGAAAAGCCTTGATAATACGCTGTTTTTAGTCCAACTGAAACCCATACTTTCCAAACCAGGTCTTAAGAAAGCTCGTAAAGCTAGCCAGTTCTCAAAACGTTAATTCGTTACTGGACAGCAGAGTACAAACGAAAACACTTTGCAACTTGCAAGGTGTTTTTTTGTATAGATTTCTGAAAAGTGTTCAAAATCTTACTAGAGTTTTGTCTTCATCTTGAAATTCTTATAACAATGTGATATATTTATAACAGACAAGATGTGATATATTTATAACATATTAAAAGGAGATGGAGAAAATGAAAATGTCGAAGAACTTAAAGATAATCCTTTATATCGCTAGCGTGCTTATTGTTGTATGTTTAGTATTATTGCTGGGGAATCGCCTACCGATTCTAGCGAAAGGTGCTATTATGACGACGGCTTGGCTTCCTTCGTATTTGGTTTGTACGATGGTATCGGTCCTATCAAAATCAACCTATCAAAAGAAAGAGAAAAAAATGTTTGGGATTACTGCAAAATTATATACAGTGCTTGTACTTCTCTCGTCCTCAATCTATACTATTGGAGTTTGGCTTCTAACTCCTGGTTCTTTGATTAAGAATATAATGTTGGGAATTGGATTAAGTGTTCAATTGTTATTAATGTTTTACTTCTTATTCAAGAGGATTAATGAAGAAGCCGATGAACGATTTTATAGAAATATTGCAAAGTCCTCTTCCATTTTGTTTACAATAGCAATCTTTATATTATTGGGAATGGCAACCTTGATAGCCATCTGTAAAGTTTTCGTTTTGAATGCTGGATTTCTTTATATTTTGGTGGCTTTTTTACTCTTATTATTTGCCATTACTTACTTTATCACTGAAAAAAGGGGATGAAATATGGCGAAAGAAAGTAAAATAAAGACTAACTTGAAAGAAGTAAGGGAAGCTTATGGTATGACTCAACAAGATTTAGCAGATCAAGTAGGAATACGGAGAGAAACGATTGTTCACTTGGAAAATAACCGCTACAACCCTTCGTTGGAAATGGCTTTAAAAATAGCACAAGTCTTTAATAAACAAGTAGAAGAACTATTTCGTCTGAAATAAGAGAAGTAAAACAATCCAATTGATTTGTGTATCAGTCTTTGGAAACTTGTTATTCTGAGGTGAGTTCTTGGTAAGAGGGAGTAGTTTCAAAGGAGTTATTTTTGACTACATCTTAGTTAAAACGTTTTCAAAAATAAGATAATAGTTTATTTTTCAAGCATTTTAACCCAATAATAGAACTTTTTAGGCGGAAATGCTCTCAAAAACGCTAATGTTTCTCTAATCTATTCAATTTTGAGGTCTTGCATATTATGTAGTTATCATACAAAAACGCTAAAAGTGAATGAATACATTTATTTGAAAGATAATATTGTTATATACTTCAAACATATTATCAGTAAAAGGGTTTTATACGTCTATTAAATATCTTTTGATTTTTAGCCATAAAACCCCACATAATAATGAATGTATATTTTACAAATTATGCTTTTATATATGATTTAAATATGTATTTAAACTTAGCAAAGGACATAATAAATTACCTAAAATAACATTAAAATTAAAAATGATTAATTATTACTATTTGGCAACACACCTCAAAAAACCTTTGTTTGTAGGAATTGTAGGATATATTAAAAATTTAAAAAAGTTTTTAAAATTTGTTGACATATCTCTAGATAGTGTTATAATCTATAGATGTCAGGGAGGTCCTGACACTAAATATATAATAATCCATTAGAGGAGAAACAATTATGAAAAAAGTATTGCTTACATCAGCTGCAGTTCTTGCAGTATTCGCTTCATCAGCAGCAGTTTTCGCTAACGACGGTAACGTTCACACTGGAAACCTTGATAACAAAACTGAAGCAACTGGTGGTGACTTCTTCACAAACAACGAAGGTGGTCTTACTCAAGCTGCTAAAGATGGTCTTAACAACGTTGACGCAGATTCAACTAAACAAAAATTTGAAGATGCTGGTGAACACATCGAACCAAAACGTGATGCTAACGGAAACATCATCAAAGATGAGTTTGTAGTTACTGATAAAGCTAACGCTAACAAAGACGCTAAAGAAGAAGCTAAAGCTGTTAAAGCTGCAGAAAAGAAAGCTCCAGCAGCTAAAGCTGAAGCTAAAGCTCTTCCAAACACAGCAGCTGTTAAATAATTAACTGCTATTGCTAAAAAGAATATCACTGGGGCTAGAGCTTCGGTGATATTTTTCTATGGATAAAGAAAAGGATTTGACATTTCATGAGTAATCATAATCGTAAATCTACTGGATCTCGCAAAAAACTGATTGCTGGGATTTCAGCCTTAGTCATTGCTGCTTTGGCTATCTTCCTTGGCTTCCAGTTTATGTCTCCGACAGCATCGTCCTCTAATGGTGTTAAGAGTGTTTTAACGACTAAAAAAGCAAACACTTATAAAGTTTCAGATGAGGAGAAAGCCTACCTCAAAAATAAATTTGATGGTTTTGAGGCGACAAACCCTGATACTATCGCTTATGTCTATGCACCAGGGACTAAATTGGATGAGCCAGTTGTTCAAACAACGGACAATTCAACCTACTTAGATAAAACATTTGATGGAGGAAACGTTCCATATTTGGGAACGGTCTTCATGGATACAGACAATAAGAAAGATTTCAGCGATCGTTTGACTTGGCTCTTCGGTCATGCTCGAGGAAGTAAGGTTGCTGATAGTCGTATGTTCAACGATGTTAACTACTATAGTGATCAGTCGTTCTTTGATAAACACAAATATGTTGTTATTGAGACGCCTCAACGTAAGTATTATTATGAAGCACTTGCTATGGTAATTGTGCCTGAAGACACAGCTTTCTATCGTACATCATTTGAAAGTGATAAAGACTTTAAACAACAGTTGGATATCATCTATGATCAAGCAAGTGTTAAAAACAAGGATTTGAAGGTTAATGCTTCGGATAAATACCTCGTTCTTTCGACTTGTCGTGAGGAAGATGAAACGATTCGTGCTAATCTCTACTTGCGTCAAATTCCAGACTCTGAAATGTCTGATTTTGTAGCTAAACATGGTAAAGATTTGGAATACACACCAACACGTTAATTATTAACAGAACTCTACTTCGTATGAAGTAGGGTTTTTATCTTGTCTAAGAAAACTGATGTTTTCAATCGTCATGGAATTGAGATGTAACCGTTTATTAATCTTTTTTATCATCAATGGATAAGTTTTTTTGGTACACTAGAGGTATGAAAAAGGAGAGTATTATGAAACAGAGCCAGGCTAAAAAGCGTGACAATGCGATGACTAATAAGATTTTGATGGGGTTGATTGCTCTCGTCTTAGGTTTGCTTTTTCTTGAGATTTTAATTGTTCATAGTAAGAACGAACAGCAAAAGAATGCCTCGAACCAGGTACAGACAGCACGTATCATGGCTAATGGGGACTTGCTCTATCATGACGGTCTCTATATGAGTGCCCTTCAGTCAGATGGTAGCTATGATTTCACGGAGAATTTTACTTATGTGAAGCCGTGGTTACAGCAGGCTGATTTGGTCTTGGGTGATTTTGAGGGAACGATTAACCCTGATTATCCTTTGTCAGGCTATCCTCTGTTTAATGCTCCTCAATCAGTGACAGCAGCTATCAAGGATGCTGGCTATGATGTTATGGATTTGGCTCATAATCATATCTTGGATTCTGACTTAGAGGGAGCTTTTACAACGGCTGACGCTTTTAAAAAAGTGGGAATTGATCCTATTGGTGTTTACGAAAAGCCGGTGCGAGACAAGGCGCCACTCCTCATCAAGAATGTTAATGGTATCAAAGTTGCAATACTTTCCTATGCTTATGGTTACAATGGTTTAGAGTCGAACTTGACGGATAAAGAGGTTGCAGACCACTTATCGAATTTGGATGAAAAACGTATGAAAGCCGAGATTCAGCGTGCCGAAAAAGAAGCGGATATCACGGTTATCATGCCTCAGATGGGTGTTGAATATCGTTTGGAACCGACAGATGAACAGGTTAAACTCTATCATAAGATGATTGATTGGGGTGCTGATATTATCTTTGGAGGTCATCCTCATGTGGTAGAACCTTCTGAGGTGGTTAAAAAGGATGGACAGCAAAAACTTATTATTTACTCAATGGGTAATTTCATCTCAAACCAGCGCATAGAGACCATGGATGGTGTGGATAGTGCAGAGTGGACAGAGAGGGGTGTCTTAATGGATGTCACCCTTGAGAAAAAGAATGGTCAAACCACGATTAAGACTGCTCAAGCACATCCGACTTGGGTTAACCGTACGCCTAAAGGAACAACTTCGCCAGAGGGATATCCTTTGTATACTTACCAAACTTATATTTTAGAGGATTTCATTAAGGGTGGTAAATATAGAAATAAACTAGATGAAGAAACCAAAGAGCGTATAGATACTGCCTATAAAGAAATGAATGCCCACGTTAATTTAAAATGGAAATAAAGCTAAGATATCGCCTGGATTTGGCGATATTTTTTGTTTATCGACAAGTTACCCACAGACTTATCCACAGGTGTGGAAAAGTCTGTTGATAGTGTTGAATCTTGATTTTTCAAGGTTTTATAAGAAAGATATTGTTTAGGTTGTGAACAAGTTTATCCACAAGTAGTTGGGTCAAAGAGAGGATGTTTTCATAAACGATATTAGTTAAATTCCTCGGAAACATTCGTCTTTTTCAAGAAAAAAGATGCAAATTTCATAAAAAATAGCATTTTTAATCAAAATATGCTAAAATTATACAAAATAAAATGATGGAGGCTTCTCATGAAAGCAATTATTACAGTTGTAGGTAAGGACAAAGCAGGTATTGTTGCGGGTGTTGCGACTAAGGTGGCAGAACTTGGCTTGAATATTGATGATATTTCTCAAACAGTTCTTGATGAATTTTTTACCATGATGGCGGTTGTATCATCAGAAGACAAACAAGATTTTACACACCTACGTGCTGAATTGGAAGCCTTTGGTGAGTCATTGAACGTTAAAATCAACATCCAAAGTTCAGCAATTTTTGATGCTATGCACAACTTGTAAGATAGGAGTAGCTTAAAATGGATATTAAACAGGTCACAGAAACCGTTGCCATGATTGAGGAGCAGAACTTTGATGTTCGTACCATTACCATGGGGATTTCACTCCTAGACTGTATCGATTCAGATATCGATAAGGCAGCGGAAAAAGTCTATAACAAGATTGTATCTAAGGCTAAGAATTTGGTAGCTGTTGGTGACGAAATTGCGGCTGAACTTGGTATTCCGATTGTTAATAAACGTGTGTCTGTTACTCCGATCTCAATCATCGGTGCGGCAACAGATGCAACAGACTATGTACCTTTTGCGAAGGCGTTAGACCGAGCAGCTAAGACAATCGGTGTTAACTTTATTGGTGGTTTCTCTGCACTTGTTCAAAAGGGCTACCAAAAAGGTGATGAGATTCTTATTAATTCTATTCCACGTGCGCTTGCAGAGACTGATTTTGTCTGCTCATCTGTCAACATTGGTTCAACAAAGACTGGTATTAACATGACAGCAGTACGTGACATGGGACGTATCATCAAAGAGGCTTCTGAGGCAGATCCAATGGGCCCAGGTAAATTGGTAGTCTTTGCTAATGCGGTTGAAGATAATCCATTTATGGCGGGTGCCTTCCACGGTGTTGGTGAGGCTGATGTTGTAATCAATGTTGGGGTTTCAGGTCCTGGTGTTGTGCAACGTGCAGTTGAGAAAGTTCCAGGCGAAAGTTTTGATGTTCTAGCTGAAACAGTTAAGAAGACCGCCTTCAAAATCACACGTGTTGGTCAGTTAGTTGGTCAAATGGCCAGCGAACGTCTTGGTGTCGAGTTTGGTATTGTAGATTTGTCTCTTGCGCCAACACCAGCAGTTGGTGATTCAGTAGCCCGTGTACTTGAAGCGATGGGTCTTGAAGTTGTTGGTACGCATGGTACTACTGCAGCTCTAGCTCTTCTTAACGACCAAGTTAAAAAAGGTGGTATCATGGCATGTAACCAAGTTGGTGGTTTGTCAGGTGCCTTTATTCCAGTTTCTGAAGATGAAGGTATGATTGCTGCGGTTCAATCTGGTCATATCAACCTTGAAAAATTGGAAGCCATGACAGCTATCTGTTCTGTTGGTCTAGACATGATTGCTATTCCTGCTGATACGCCAGATACAACAATCGCGGCCATGATTGCTGACGAAGCAGCTATCGGTGTCATTAACCAGAAAACAACAGCTGTTCGTATCATTCCTTATGGTAAGGAAGGTGACATGTTGGAACTTGGAGGTCTTCTTGGTTATGCACCGGTAATGAAAGTAAACAAGGCTTCATCGGCTGATTTCATTGCGCGTGGTGGTCAAATCCCAGCTCCTGTTCACAGCTTTAAAAACTAAGCGGATGTTAAATGCTTTGCCAATTGGTAAGGCATTTTCTGATGGTCTCGCTGGCTAGATAGTGGAGGGGATTTGTGCTATAATGAATTCAAAAATGACGGAAAGAAGGGGCGCTATGAGTGAGGTTAAGTTGTATATTGCGAGACATGGCAAAACGATGTTTAACACCATTGGTCGTGCACAAGGTTGGTCTGATAGCCCTTTGACCCCGTTCGGTGAAGAAGGTATTCGTGAATTGGGGGTAGGTCTGAAAGCAGCAGGTATTCCTTTCAAGGTCGCATATTCTAGTGATTCAGGTCGAACGATTCAAACCATGGATATCATTTTACGTGAGACGGGTTTAGAAACTATTCCTTATAAACGTGACAAACGTATTCGTGAGTGGTGTTTTGGTAGTTTAGATGGTGGCTATGACGGTGAACTTTTCTACGGTGTGCTACCGAGAACAGATGCTTTTCAAGGTAAGGATTTGCATGAGGTAACTTATCCTGAGCTTGCACAGGGTATCCTTGATGTGGATACGGCTGGTTGGGCAGAGCCTTGGGAAGTGCTCAGAAAACGTATTTTAGAGGGGTTCACAGCTATTGCAGAAAATCTTGAGAGGTCTGGTGGCGGTAATGCTATTGTCGTTAGTCACGGTATGACCATTGCAACCTTTGCTTGGTTAATTGATTCTTCTGTCGAGCATCCTTCATTGGACAACGGTTCGGTTACTGTTGTTGCTTATGAAAATGGTAAATTTACATTAGAAGCACTTGGCGATATGACTTATCGTCAGGTTGGGCGAGAGATAATAGAAAAAGAAAATGGTAAAAAATAACTATCCAAGTCGCCGTCAGGCGAAAAAGCAAACCAACTGGTTTTTGGTTATCAGTAGTGTCTTGATTGCAGTTCTTTTAGTTGTAGCAGGACTTTATTCAGTATTTGGTGTCAGTCGTACAGTCCAACAAACCAATGGATCGTCAGTAACAAAAAGTAGTAAGCAAGCTACCGATGCGACTCAAAGCAAGGATGCAAAGGGACTACCTGATGTATCGCCTAAAGACTGGCAATTGCTTTTGGTAAATCGAGATAATAAGTCTAAAGAACTTAACCCTGAGATTGCTGATGTCGATGGTGTTTCTGTAGATGCAAGAATTGCTAAGAACGTTAAGGAGTTTTTAGCAGCTGCTCAAGAAATTGATCCAAGTTATCACTTGATATCAGGTTATCGTAGTGTTGCTTATCAGACTGAACTTTATAACAGTTATGTTCAGCAGGAAATGGCTGCTGACCCAAGTTTGACGGAGTCTCAGGCGGAGAAAAAGGTTCAAACCTATTCACAACCACCAGGAGCGAGTGAACACCAAACAGGTCTTGCGATTGATATGAGTACTGTAGATAGCTTAAATGAAGCAGATCCAGATACAGTAGCTAAAGTCAAAGAATTGGCGCCGAAATATGGCTTTGTTCTTCGTTTTCCAGATGGTAAAACATCGTCAACGGGTGTAGGCTACGAGGATTGGCATTTCCGCTATGTTGGTAAAGAGTCAGCAGAGTATATGACTGAACATAATCTTACTTTGGAAGAATATTTGGCATTATTAAAGGAGAAAGCTAAGTGAGACGACGTTTTAAACTAAAAGCCTTCATTACCTTAGTTGTTGTTTTTGCTTTAGGTATTCTCTTACCTTTGATTCTTCATGCCTCTACAGATGATAATGCTCGTGCGGTAAAGGTTGCTTACACACAGCAAGAATTTATTGAGACCTTAGCTCCAACAGCTCAAAAGATGTCTAAAAACTATGGTGTACCTGCGTCTATTCTCCTTAGTCAAGCTGCATATGAGTCAAATTATGGTAGCAGTCTTTTATCTGTTAAATATCATAACATCTACAGTCTCCCTGCTCAGCCAGGTCAAGAACGTATTCGTTTAAAGGATAGTATCTACAGTAAAGGGAAATGGCAATACCAAAAGGTGGATTTTGCAGTTTTTAAGGATTGGTCAAGTTCTATGATGACTTATTTAGAAGAACTTCGCCAAGGAACATGGGGTGAGTCGACCTATAAAGAGGTAGCAGGAACGACTAGTTATAAAGTTGCGGCAGAAAAACTACAAGCTGCGGGTTTTAGCAGTGATCCAGATTATGCCAAACACCTCATATCTATTATTGAGACCTATCATTTGTCAAAATATGATTGATAAGATTAGAGTGCCTCTGAGGTGCTCTTTTTTTGTTTTTCTAGGTCTTAAGATGTATTTTTAGCACTCTTTTTATAAGAGTGCTAATTTTTTGGTTTTTTGGGTTGACATGTTCAAGTTTAGGTGTATAATAGAATCATAAGTTAGCAGTCGATGTGTTAGAGTGCTAATAAATAGAAATGAGGTGACATCGTGATTACGCAAAGGCAAAACACTATTTTGAATTTGATAGTTGAGATGTTCACTCGTACACATGAACCGGTTGGTTCTAAAGCATTACAAGAATCAATTGATTCGAGTTCAGCGACCATTCGTAATGACATGGCCAAGCTTGAAAAAATGGGCTATCTTGAAAAAGCTCATACTTCTAGTGGGCGTATGCCAAGCCGAGCAGGTTTCCAGTATTTCGTCGCTAATTCTTTGAATCTTGATACGATTGATGAACAAGATGTTTATCAAGTGGTCAAGGCCTTTGATTTTGAAGCCTTTAAACTTGAAGATATCTTGGATGCAGCGGCGAAGCTGCTGGCAGAAATGACAGGATGTACAGCAGTGATTCAAGATGTGGAACCGACACGACAACGTCTGACTGGATTTGACATTGTTCATCTATCCAATCACGACGCTTTAGCGGTTCTTACTCTAGATGAATCTAAGCCTGTGACAGTTCAATTTGCTATTCCAAAAAATTTCTTGTCTAGTGATTTGGAAATTCTTCATAAGCTTGTTCAAGAACGTTTTTTGGGAAACACTGTCTTAGAGATCCATTACCGATTGAGAACTGAGATTCCTCAGATTGTGCAAAAGTATTTCAAGATAACAGATAATGTTCTTGATTTGTTTGATTATATCTTTTCACAACTTTTTAAGGAATTGATTTTCATCGAAGGTAAGGTTGCATCACTGACTTATGCCGACTTAAAAACCTATCAATTTTTGGACAATCCACAACATGTGGCACTTGAGCTTCGATCAGCTATCTCCGATGATGAAGTGACCAAGATTTCGGTTGCAGAATCAACTGAAGAAGCGCTTGAAAATGTCACAGTTATGAGTCATAAATTCCTGATTCCTTATCGTGGGATGGCACTCATGCATGTGATTGGTCCAGTTGAAATGGATTATCGTCGCATGGTTAGTTTGGTCAATGTTATTAGTAGAGTTTTGGTTATGAAGTTGACGGATTATTACCGTTACCTCAATAGTAACCATTATGAAGTTAGCTAAAATATAACATTTAAAAAGTATAGAAAGAGGTGTATGCCTTGACTGAAGATATTAAAAAAGAAGACGTGAAAGAAGAGGAAGCTACGGAGACAACTGAAGAAGTTGTAGAGGAAGTAAGCGAACCTTCTGAACTTGAAGAAGCCCAAGCGCGTGCCGAAGAATTTGAAAACAAATACCTTCGTGCCCATGCAGAAATGCAAAACATTCAGCGACGTGCAAATGAAGAACGTCAACAATTGCAAAAGTATCGTAGCCAAGATTTGGCAAAAGCGATTTTGCCATCACTTGATAACCTTGAACGTGCTCTTGCCGTTGAGGGCTTGACTGATGATGTCAAAAAAGGTTTGGAAATGGTGCAAGAAAGTTTAGTGCATGCTCTTAAAGAGGAAGGAATTGAAGAAATTCCAGCTGATGGTGATTTCGATCATAACTTCCACATGGCAATTCAAACAATGCCTGCAGATGATGAACATCCAGCAGACACGATTGCACAAGTTTTCCAAAAAGGATATAAACTCCACGAACGCGTCTTACGCCCAGCTATGGTAGTGGTATATAACTAATTGAAACCTTGTCCGAAATGACAGAAAACTATGAATGAAAGATAAAAAAAGCAAAATAGAAATTAAAGTAAAAAGGGGAAAAACATATGTCTAAAATCATTGGTATTGACTTAGGTACAACAAACTCAGCAGTAGCAGTTCTTGAAGGAACTGAATCAAAAATTATCGCAAACCCAGAAGGTAACCGCACAACTCCATCTGTTGTGTCATTCAAAAACGGTGAAATCATCGTTGGTGACGCTGCAAAACGTCAAGCAGTAACAAACCCAGATACAATCATCTCTATCAAATCTAAGATGGGTACTTCTGAAAAAGTTTCTGCAAACGGTAAAGAATACACACCACAAGAGATTTCAGCTATGATTCTTCAATACTTGAAAGGTTATGCTGAAGATTACCTTGGTGAAAAAGTAACTAAAGCAGTTATCACAGTTCCTGCTTACTTCAACGATGCACAACGTCAAGCAACAAAAGACGCTGGTAAAATCGCTGGTCTTGAAGTAGAACGTATCGTCAACGAACCAACCGCAGCAGCCCTTGCTTACGGTTTGGATAAGACTGATAAAGAAGAAAAAATCTTGGTATTCGACCTTGGTGGTGGTACATTCGACGTATCTATCCTTGAACTTGGTGATGGTGTCTTTGACGTATTGGCAACTGCAGGGGATAACAAACTCGGTGGTGATGACTTTGACCAAAAAATCATCGATTACATGGTTGAAGAATTCAAGAAAGAAAATGGTATCGACTTGTCAACAGACAAGATGGCTCTTCAACGTTTGAAAGACGCAGCCGAAAAAGCTAAGAAAGACCTTTCTGGTGTCACTTCAACACAAATCAGCTTGCCATTCATCACTGCCGGTGAGGCTGGACCTCTTCACTTGGAAATGACATTGACTCGTGCGAAATTCGATGATTTGACTCGTGATCTCGTAGAACGTACGAAAACTCCAGTTCGTCAAGCCCTTTCAGATGCAGGTTTGAGCTTGTCAGATATTGACGAAGTTATCCTTGTCGGTGGTTCAACTCGTATCCCTGCCGTTGTAGAAGCTGTTAAAGCTGAAACTGGTAAAGAACCAAACAAATCAGTTAACCCTGATGAAGTAGTTGCCATGGGTGCTGCTATTCAAGGTGGTGTTATTACTGGTGATGTCAAAGACGTTGTCCTTCTTGATGTAACGCCATTGTCACTTGGTATCGAAACAATGGGTGGAGTGTTCACAAAACTTATTGACCGTAACACTACTATTCCAACATCTAAATCACAAGTCTTCTCAACTGCAGCAGACAACCAACCAGCCGTTGACATCCACGTTCTTCAAGGGGAACGCCCAATGGCAGCAGATAACAAGACTCTTGGACGCTTCCAATTGACTGATATCCCAGCTGCACCTCGTGGTATCCCACAAATCGAAGTTACTTTCGATATTGATAAGAACGGTATCGTATCTGTTAAAGCTAAAGACCTTGGAACTCAAAAAGAACAAACAATTGTCATCCAATCTAACTCTGGTTTGACAGACGAAGAAATTGAAAAGATGATGAAAGATGCTGAAGCAAATGCTGAAGCAGATGCAAAACGTAAAGAAGAAGTAGATCTTCGTAACGAAGTTGACCAAGCTATCTTTGCGACTGAAAAAACAATCAAAGAAACAGAAGGTAAAGGCTTCGACACAGAACGTGATGCTGCTCAATCAGCTCTTGATGACCTTAAGAAAGCTCAAGAATCAGGTAATCTTGATGACATGAAGGCTAAATTGGAAGCTCTTAACGAAAAAGCTCAAGCTCTTGCAGTTAAACTTTACGAACAAGCTGCAGCAGCACAACAAGCTCAAGCAGGAGCAGAAGGTGCACAAACAGCAGATAACTCAGGCGACGATGTCGTAGACGGAGAGTTTACTGAAAAGTAAGATGCAAAGTTCGTTAAAACCTCACAGTGAAAATAGGAAGATTTCTCTTTTTCACCAAGAGGTTAGGGCGTGCTCAGTTCGGTAAGGTGTTGAGCTTAGCTAGTAAATGATAAAAAGAAATCCAGAGGTTGCAAACCAGCCTCTGTTTTTCGCTAAAATAAGTGAAGTGAATATAAGATATAGTTTTACTTCGTATCGTAACAAATATAAAATAGAAAGGAACAAAGAGTGTTCGTCGTTGAACACGGGCTAGGGATTAAGCCAAAAAGATAGTTGGTTTCAAGGGACTAGGTGTTCATCTTCAAAACTATTACTTTGGCTTTCTCCATTAGATGCCCTTTGTATCTAAAATTATGAACAATACCGAATATTACGATCGTCTTGGGGTATCTAAGGATGCCTCTCAAGATGAAATTAAACGTGCCTATCGTAAGATGTCTAAGAAATACCACCCAGACATTAATAAAGAACCGGGTGCGGAAGAAAAATATAAAGAGGTTCAAGAGGCCTACGAAACTTTAAGTGATGACCAAAAACGTGCAGCCTATGACCAATACGGACCAGATGGTGCGAATGGTTTTGGTGGTCAAGGAGGCTTTGGTGGCTTCGATGGTGGTGCAGGCTTTGGTGGCTTTGAGGATATCTTCTCTAGCTTCTTTGGTGGTGGTGCTACTCGTAACCCGAATGCTCCACGTCAAGGTGATGATCTTCAGTACCGTGTCAACCTAAGCTTCGAAGAGGCGATTTTTGGTGCCGAAAAAGAAGTTCACTACAATCGTGAAGCAACATGTAAGACATGTTCGGGATCTGGTGCAAAACCTGGCACAAGCCCTGTAACTTGTGGTCGCTGTCATGGTCAAGGGGTTATCAATGTCGATACGCAAACACCACTTGGTATGATGCGTCGTCAAGTAACCTGTGATGTCTGTCATGGAACAGGTCAAGAAATTAAAGAGCCATGTCAAACTTGTCACGGAACAGGACATGAAAAACAAAGCCACAAAGTATCTGTCAAGATTCCAGCAGGTGTTGAAACAGGTCAACAAATCCGTCTTGCAGGTCAAGGTGAAGCTGGTTTCAATGGTGGTCCTTATGGAGACCTCTTTGTAATCATCAATGTTAATCCAAGCGATAAGTTTACTCGTGATGGATCAACAATTTACTATACACTTAACATTTCCTTTGTCCAAGCTGCTCTTGGTGATACTGTCGAAGTACCAACAGTTCACGGAAATGTTGAGATGACCATTCCAGCAGGGACTCAAACAGGCAAAACTTTCCGTCTAAAAGGAAAGGGGGCTCCACGTCTTCGTGGAGGTTCACAAGGAGACCAACACGTTACAGTTAAGATTGTAACTCCTACGAAGCTAAACGATGCTCAAAAAGAAGCTCTCCTTGCATTTGCCAAAGCAAGTGGTGATGAAAAAATCGCACCACAGAAAAAAGGTTTCTTCAATAAAGTAAAGGATGCCTTAGAAGATTTATAAAGGAAGGACGTTGAAGGCGTCTTTTTCTTTATTTCGAAAATTGTATGGGGTCAGTTGCTAATCGACCTACTTCTTATCCTTGAAAAAATCTGATATGATAATCTTATGGTTAGATACAAAGCGACAATTTCCTATGATGGTACACTTTTCTCAGGTTTTCAAAGACAACCAAATGCACGTTCTATTCAAGAAGAACTTGAAAAGACTCTCTTACGGTTAAATAGCGGAACACCTGTCACCGTTCATGGAGCGGGTCGTACAGATGCAGGTGTTCATGCCTATGGACAAGTTATACACTTCGATTTGCCCCAGGAGCGGGATCCAGAGAAGTTACGTTTTGGTTTAGATACACAATGTCCAGATGACATTGATGTTGTTAGTATTGAACTTGTATCAGAAGAATTTCATGCACGATACAATAAACACAGTAAAACCTATGAGTTTCTAGTAGATGCAGGGCGACCTAAGAACCCCATGATGCGTAATTATGCGACCCACTATCCCTACCCTCTAAGTTTAGCACCTATGCAGAAGGCTGCTAAGGATTTGGTCGGTACACATGATTTTACAGGCTTCACAGCTTCAGGAACTTCTGTAGAAAATAAAGTACGCACAATTACTCAGGCTAGTGTATCTATCGATGAGAAAACTGGATTTTATATCTTTACTTTTTCTGGCAATGGTTTTCTCTATAAGCAAGTTAGAAATATGGTCGGTACCTTGTTGAAGATTGGCAATGGTCGCATGCCTGTTTCACAAGTTAAGACAGTGTTGGAAAGTCGTGATCGTAATCTCGCAGGACCAACGGCAGCAGGAAATGGATTATATTTGAAGGAGATAAGATATGAGTGATGAATTGATTTTAGCGATTTCAGGGAATGATATTTTTAGTGGTGGCGGACTTCATGCAGATTTAGCGACGTTTACCACTAATAAACAGCATGGATTTGTGGCTCTTACCTGTTTGACAGCTATGACTGAGAATGGTTTTGAGGTCATTCCGGTTGATACTAATGTTTTTAAACAACAACTTGACTCACTAAAAGATGTCCCATTCTCAGCAATAAAAATTGGTTTGTTGCCTAACGTTGAAATCGCAGAATTAACGTTGGATTTTGTTAAAAAACATTCTGATATTCCAATTGTCTTGGATCCCGTTTTAGTATGTAAGGAGACTCATGACGTTGAAGTTTCTCAACTACGTGATGAATTGGTTAAATTTTTCCCTTATACCACGGTTATCACTCCGAACTTACCTGAAGTCGAACTGCTTATAGATAGAAAGGTTAAGACTATTGATGACATGAAGCATGCGGCTAGCTATCTCAATGAATTAGGTGCTAAGACTGTCGTTGTCAAAGGTGGAAATCGCTTGGATGGTAATAAAGCGATAGATGTCTTTTATGATGGAACAGACTACAAATTGTTTGAAGAAGCTGTGCTGGATAAAAATAATACCGGTGCAGGATGTACATTTGCTTCAAGTATAGCTAGTGAATTAGTTAAAGGATGTTCAGAAACTGAAGCTGTGGCAAATGCTAAAGCCTTTGTTTATGAATCAATTAAACAATCAAATGAATTTGGAGTAGTTCAATATGCAAAATAAGAAAACAAAAGAGCTAACATTATTAGCTATCTTAACTGCTTTATCAGTGACCTTTGGATTCGTAGCTAAAATTCCGACTCCAACAGGGCTTTTAACTTTGGTAGATGCAGGAATCTACTTCACATCCTTCTATCTTGGCAAGAAAGAAGGAGCAATTGTAGGAGGATTATCTGCATTTTTGATAGATTTGCTATCATCTGCTCCGCAATGGATGTTCATTAGTTTGTTAATCCATGGTGCACAAGGTTATTTTGCTGGATTTAAAGGTAACTATCGTATCCTAGGCCTTCTGATTGCTACAATTGTGATGGTGGGTGGCTATGCACTTGCTTCAGTATTTATGTATGGAACAGGAGCTTCAGTCGCAGAAGTGATTCCTAATTTCTGCCAAAACGCTCTCGGCCTAGTCGTTGGATGGGTATTGTATCAAGGATTCAAAAAGGTTCAATCTAAAAAAGATTAATAGCTTTACTAAAATCCTATTGACAAGTATTGATTTGGATGTTAAGATATAAAAGTTGTCTTAACAGACTTGCCATAAACTTGAAAAGGTTCCAAAACTTTAAAAAAGTT
>NZ_KV791125.1:0-821 GCF_001807855.1 Streptococcus sp. HMSC10E12 | reverse complement strand
TTTTATTATGTGACTTTAAGTCCGTTTCGCTCCAAAGGTGCGAAACAAATAAACCACCCGCTATGCGGGTGTGCATCGAAGGTTATTATGTAAGTACAGTAGGACTTAATGAATCCACAATTAAGAAATATATTCAGGAACAAGAGAAGCATGATATCGTATTGGACAAATTAAGCGTTAAAGAATATGAAAATCTCCTCAGGGATAATGGTAAGTAACGCGAATGCCTCTTTGAGAGGCTTGTGACGAGTCAAAAGCAATAAGGCTTGAACAAAGTGAAATCCAGCGTCTTTAGGCGCTGGCTGGTATTATGGACTTATAGCCCTTAATCAAACCACCCGTTAGACGGGTGGTTATGATTTTTTAATTATCAATCTAATCTTAATAATAATTAAATGATAATAATAGTTCTAAAATATATTGAAAAACCTTATTTTAAAAGAATTTATTAACTCGAAATAATGATTTGAATTTTCAAAAAATACTTGACACTCTTAAGTTTCGAGAGTAAAATTCTAACATAAAGTTAAAAGGAGATACAAAATGGAACAAAGTACCGCTAAAAAATATGAGTTTCTTATCAACGACACAATCGAACTCGGTGGAGGTGTCACGCTATTTAGAATTAAGGCTTTGATTGGTTTTGGGAATGTAAAAAAAGGGGAACTAGGCGGTTATGTAGAAAAGGAGGGTAATCTATGTCACTCAGGCAAAGCTTGGGTCACTGGCAACGCTAAGGTCTATGGCAGTGCTAGGGTCTCTGGCGACGCTGAGGTCTCAGGCAACGCTAAGGTCTTTGGCAACGCTGAAGTCATTGACAA
>NZ_KV791124.1:0-29920 GCF_001807855.1 Streptococcus sp. HMSC10E12 | reverse complement strand
TTCAACGTGGTAACTAACGACATTCAAACGCAAATCAACAATCGAAAGGGATAAAACATGAAGGACGTAACGAACAACGCAACAAATATTTTCTTGGAAACAATCGAACCGGTCTATACGCCGGGAAAAATTAGCTTTGATTTTGACGCATTCGACAAGGCCATTCAGACAGCAGTTAGTGAGTTGTCTGATGAACAACTTGATAACTTGGAATATGACGATATCAAGAAAGAAATCACTCGCTATAAAGGTCTTGATGACAAGCTAGACGCAAAACGCAAAGAAATTTCAAAAATCTATAAGAACCCACTCACAGAATTTGAGGGTAATCTGAAGAAATCACGCAAGCCATTGAAGGAGCTTGTTGACAAGTTGCGTGCAAAACGTGATGAAATCGACAATCACCAAGCAATGCTCCGAGTTGACCACGTTAGATCAGTGTTTGAAGAAAAGTGCGAACTTGCGGGACTTGACAAAGACACTTTCAAAGATAAGTATGACGGCTATTCTTTGAAGAAGTATTTCAAAGACAAGAAGATGGAACTCAAAAAAGAAACCATCGAAGAAATCGACGCTCTTGTTTTGGCTGAGCATGACCGACTGGAAGAATACAAGGCAAATATCGCCATGATTGAAGAGCAAGCTCTTGACTATGAGTTGCCAGTTGAACCATACACTAGAGCATTGCAGAATGACACACCTCTAGTTGAAATCTTGAAGCAAATGAAGAAAGACCGTGATGCAGCTATTGAACGCAAGCAGCAAGCAGAAGCCAAACAAAAAGCAGAAGCGGCACGTCTAGCCGAGATTGAAGCAATGGCCCAACAGTCAGCTAACGAGGAAATCAAAGCGGTCAACGCTGAAACTGGTGAGGTTATCGAAGACACTAAACCCGTCGAGGAAGTGCCCAGCAAACCCGCTGAACCATACAGGGTCAATCTTGCTCTTACTTTCCACGGTGGCGAGAATCAATGGCATCAATTCGCTAAGTTACTTGATGACAACTTTGTAAATTATGAAATTCTAGGAGAAAATCAATGATCAATTCGACTGTGCTAGTTGGGCGCCTTACCCGTGACCCCGAACTAAAATACACAACCAGTAACATCGCAGTGGCCACATTTAGTCTAGCTGTTAACCGCAACTTCAAGGACGCTAACGGCGAACGTGAAACGGACTTTATCAACTGCGTTATCTGGCGTCAGCAAGCTGAGAATTTGGCTAACTGGGCTAAAAAAGGCGCATTGATTGGAATTACTGGACGCATTCAGACCCGTAGCTATGAAAATCAACAAGGTCAACGTGTTTACGTAACTGAAGTTGTCGCTGATAATTTCCAAATGTTGGAAAGCCGTGCGGCGCGTGAAGGTAGCAATGCAAATCAAGGCAATACATCGGGAGCGTTTGGCAACGATAACGGCTATGCTGCACCTTATGGCCAACAAGCACCGCAACAGCAAGGACCAAACTTTGCAAGAGATAACAGCCCATACGGGAACAGTAACCCCATGGATATCAGCGATGACATGTTGCCATTCTGAGGTGAAGCATGAAGATGACTTTAAATATCGAGCCTAAACCTCAAACAAGGCCACGATTCAGCAAGTTTGGAACTTATGAAGACCCGAAAATGAAGGCATGGCGTCGTCAGTGCTCGCAACTTATTGAGCAAGAGTACGACGGACAATTCTTCGACGGCCCGATTATGGTTGATGTTACCTTTTACATGAAAGCACCGCTGAGCGTATCAAAAAAGCCCACGCCAAAAGCAAGGGCTAAAACGTGGGATGCGTTCAAGCGGTTCATGGCTGAGATGTTATGGCATACTAAAAAACCCGACGTTGATAATCTTGTCAAGGCACTCTTTGACAGCATTTCAAATGCTGGTTACAACAAAGTTGATAAGAAGGGTATCGTCTGGACGGATGACAGTATTGTTTGCGATTTAAGAGCTCGCAAGAAGTACAGCCCTAACCCACGCATTGAACTAGAGATCAAGGAGCTGGAATGAACAGCAAATATAAAGACAAATTGGTTGGAGTATATGCACCGGGCAATTATGGGCATACTAGCGTATTAGATCAGACACAAGAATTTTCGAGGTGGTTCTGGTCTAACCGCAAGGATATGGAACTAATCAGCATTAAGCTAGGTATCGACATTAAGAAGCTAAATCGCATTCTGACACTGGAGCAGCTACCGGATGATGAATTACTAAATGAGATGATGAAGTTATGCAAGTGAATGAAGGAAATTAATTGAAATATGACAAATATTAGACTGCAAAATCCATATATGGATGAAACTATCAAGGTAAAAGAAAACTATAAACTCATTCGTGACATGCTGGAATGGCTTGGACAAGGAAATATAGATTATCTTCAATTGCAGCAGGTTGAGCCAGAAGAAAGGATGATTACTATTAGTCCTAAGAATTTTGCAAAGATTGATTATTACGAAGTAGAGGAAGCAGAATCATGAAATATAAAGTAGTGGTCTATTATGACAACATGGAAGACAGTGAGCATGTCTTCCAGACAAAAAATGAAGCAATCAATGAATTGCACAGATTGGGATTGAAATATCGCAATGCAAGGAAGTATAAGGTGGAAATGGTGGAAGTAGAGAATGGCTAAATTTATTAGAGTTACAAACATCGCACAAGGAATTGACATGGACACGATTTTAAATGTCGATGATATCGGGCACATCTCTATTGGGCCTAATATCATTTTTGTAAAAACGCCGTTCGCAGACGGGACAAATCGGATTTATGTAAGAACCGAAACGATTGAGCAGTTAGAAAAGATTTTGCTAGAGGGAGAAAACAATGGATAGACAAGAAGCAGTGCAGAAACTAGCAAGAGCAGGACGCTTTTCAATAGCTCACGCAGAAGACCTATATGATTCGTTTTTTGAGAAACCAGTAGTTCCACAATATGTGGCGGATTGGTATGAGGGGAATAAACAAAATCTTGACTTAAATTTAAGTGGTCTTGTGTTCGACCTTGCCACGAATTCAACGATTTACCATCAGGAAGAACTTAAAGCGTGGGTGAATAGCAATAAAAAAACGTTTATTACAACCCTCGTCAACATGCATCAGTTCGGCTATGAGGTCGAGAAAGAGGCTAGATATATGGTTAGGTTTAAGTGGTTGTATGGTGGAGATGCTTACCTCACCGATAGACGTTTTGCAAATTATTGCGATATCATAAGCTATAGAGACGAAATCAAGGATAGCTTACAACACACCCGCAAAGAGCTTGAAGCGAGCGGTTTCGGATGGGTATTCTCTTGCCCAGGCGTGGAAGTGAAGGAGGTAACGGATGAATAGCCTAATTACTAAAATCAACCATTGGGCAGACGAACGCAATTTAAAAGAAGCTGACCCTAAAATTCAGTGGATGCGTATTACTGAGGAAGTCGGAGAAATTCGGGATGTACTCTTGAAACCGACAAAATTCACGGAACCACAAGCAGCGTTGAAAGATGCTATCGGTGACACGCTAGTAACAATTATCGTACTAGCACACCAACTAGACCTTGATGTCACTGAGTGTCTAAGTGTTGCTTACAAGGAAATTAAGAACAGGAAAGGAAAGATGGTGAATGGGACGTTCCTCAAGGAGGAAGACCTTTGAGAATGATTGTTTGGGCGCTATTTGACAGTGGGAATGGATCATATACCAAGGGCGTTAAGAAATTAGATAAAGATATTGAAATCTACCCAATAGGTATTGATATTGAAAAGAAGAACAACCACTTCATCAATCTAAACCTAGCTGACTACAGTCGTTTGTTTGGGAATAACACTCTTTTCGACACGTTGGACAAATTGCCTAAACCAGATTTAATCATTGCTAGCCCACCGTGTGAGAGTTGGTCTAATGCGAGTGCTATGGATAGAGGTAATGCGTGCTGGAAACAAGAGCAAGGAGATGCACTGTTTCAACCACAACAACCCTTGTCGATTTTTACTGTCAGAGATTACAAGGACTTTGATAGATACCAATATTACCCAAATAAGCAACTCATGAAACGCATTAATGGTGAATTATGCGTGTTTAACACAGTTGAAATCATTAAACGATATAAACCGAAATATTGGATCATAGAAAACCCAGCGTTTGGGAGAATCTGGGAATACATCGAGAGGGTGTTAGGTTTCGAAATCCCGTTTGAAAATCACACAAGATACAACAATTACGACAATTACCCAATTTCTAAACCAACACGTTTTTCTGGAAACGTTGAATTGAATCTAAAAAACGAAAAGAAATCGAATGATGTTAAATTTCAAGATTGGACAAAATCATACAACGAGAGGTCGAACATCCCTCAAAGTTTGGTTTGTGAAATTTTCGAGAAAGTGTACAAGGAGATAGAAAATGAAGAAAAAACGAGACAACCAGCTAACGATAGCAACGATTCTACTACTGGTCTCACTAGCCATTAACGTGACTACTATCCTACGAGTGGTTAACCGACCTATCGAGACAGTAGTTATCCATAAGGCTGATAATGCCGTTGAATTACATGGCAAGGTAACTGGAAAATCTATGGTCGGAAAACTCTACACGCTTGATTGTGGAGCTTACGGGAAATTCTTAGTCAGCAAGGAACAATACGATGCGGTAAACGTCGGGGATGATATTCCTAGCTACTTGAGGGGGCGAGGACAATGATTCCAAGATATAGAGCATGGGATAAAATTCATAAAATAATGTACGAAGTTGATGATATCCTGTCTATTGATTTCGGGAAAAGCGAAATTTCTGTAAAGACGCTCTTTTTCGAACGGACAAATTACTACAAATTCGATGACCTTGTTCTCATGCAGTCAACTGGACTGAGAGACAAGAACGGCAAAGAAATTTTCGAAGGGGATATTCTTGATTCGGAAGACGGTTTTATTGCTGGAGTTGTTGAGGCAAGACAAGATTTAGGAATGTTCGTTAGCACATTGATTAAATACAATAATTTCGAACGTTTGTGCAATGTCGCTAGCTCAAGGAAAATTATCGGAAATATATGGGAGGACGGTGAGTTACTTGAGCGTTAAATACAAATATTCCGGACTGACACCAGAATTATATCAGCGGTTGGTCAGTGAACATGAAGCACTCAAACAAGCACATAAAAAAGGCTTATATAAGCAGTTTTTCCAAGACGTGAAACAGTGCAGCGAACTACAAGCTCGCATCATATATCAAGCATTCAACGCCACAGTGGTGGAGCGTGCGAGGATATCTCCAGCGACTGTCGATAGATTGGAAGGCATTATTTCCGATGAACTGTTCAACGACCTTCAAGACTATCTGTCTACTAATTACACAAGAGGTAAAACCACCAAACCAGTGTTGGATAAAACCAACGCAGGACTGCCAGAGGGACTGTTCAAGCGTTTCCAAGAGGAAGTGGAAGAACTACGCCAGGAACACCCTAACAACCTAAATGGCTATATTAGAGAGGTTAAAGGGTGCGACCAGAAAAATGCTAACAGAACCCAAAACGCCCTCAATCTGTGCTATGCGGAAAAAGCCGCACTAACTCCGTTGAAGGTAATCCAAGTGGAAGGATTGCTATCGAGAGAGCTATTCAGCGAGATTATCGACTTTGTTTTCAATAACTATGAGTGGAGCGAGAGGTTGGACGATGAAGTTGACCGCATAACCCTAGAATATCGGACCAAAGGCAAGGTAGGTCGTGAGAAGACCACGGTCAGAAAAGCCCTTTATAAAGCCTACATGTTAGGCGTGTAGCTAGAACGGTTTATGAGGGTTCGACTCCCTTGCTAGCTATTGTCTGTCAAAATATCCAAGAGACACTTTTTAACACCCGTCGAGCTGACAGACCTCGGCACCAAAAATCCAGTAAATAAAAAATTAGAAACGAGGAACCTTTTTTATTTCATTCACAAATCTAAAGCGTCTTACTGGTGGCGTGATTATTCAAGGCTTTATGCCTGCAATGCGGAAACTGGATAAAATTTCCATAATTCTACTACTTTATTCTTGAAAAGGAGAAATATCTCCGATAACGATTTTATCTATCGCAGGCTGTCAAGGGTTCGACTCCTTTGCCAGTCATTGTCTGTCAAAAATACACTAAAAATGGATATAGATTTTAGTGGCTTGAACACTTTTTCGACACCGAGCAAGTTGACAGACCTTGCTCAAACAAACCCAGCAAATTTAAGAAAAAAGGATGTGAAAAACCCTCTTTCTTATCGATGTCGCATTACTAAAAAAAGCCAAAGACCTTGCTGGTGTCTTGGTAGAAAGGAGGCGATAAAAGGCCCAGAACAAATACATCAATCTTTTCATAAATCTCTTAATGTCTTTGGGCTAAAATAAAAAAGGCCGACACGATGGCCGGCACTCTTTGAACACGATATAACTATTATATCAAAGAGGATAGAACAATGCTATTGCCGGAAATTGATGAAAAAGCAACAATCAAACGTTGCAAGCGAAAACTTCGAGAATACCCACGATGGCGAGAGATTGCACACGATAGCGCTGAGCAGAAAATAACACAGGAATTTACATTCATGCCACGGGGTGGTAGTGGAGTGAGCAGACCGGTGGAAAATATCGCAGTTAGGCGTGTCGATGCAATGAACGAGCTAGAAGCCATAGAGCAAGCAGTTAGCGGGCTATACCGTCCAGACTATCGTAGAATCTTGATAGAGAAATACCTAGCTTATCCACCTAAACCAAACTGGCAAATCGCCCAGGCAATCGGATTCGAGAGGACGGCTTTTCAAGAGCTACTTAATAATGCTATCCTAGCATTTGCAGAATTGTATAGAGATGGCAAGCTAGTTGTAGAATGTTGAAATAACGGTAGTTTGACGGATAAAGCACGGTATCTTACAACTGTTTAAAGTGGTATTATTATATTATCGAAGAAAAACGGAGACAACTCATTTTGTGGGTTGTCTTTTTTGATTATGCAATGAAGGAGGTGGACACATTGGGCTAAATCAACGACAAAAACTATTTGCTAGCGAATACATCAAGCTAGGGAATGGCACACAGGCAGCAATCAATGCTGGGTATAGCGAAAGAACAGCAAGCTCCCAGAGTGAAAGACTGTTGAGAAATGTTGAGATTAAACGCTTTATCCAAGCCGAAGTTGAAAAAATGCACGATGAGAATATCATGGATGCAAAAGAAGCCTTGTCCATTCTATCCGACATTGCTAGAGGGAAACGAGACGAAGAAGTCTTGATGATGAATCCCTTGACTGGTGAAGTTGAAAGGTTGATGAAGAAGGCTGACAACAATACAGTTATCAAGGCAATTGTTGAAATCTTGAAACGTTATCCAACGGCTAAACAGTCCGAGAAATTGGAGCTTGAGATCAGAAAGCTAAGAGAGCAGCTTGACAGTGGTGTCGAAGGGACTATGAACGTCAACATCATCAACGCTTGGGAGGACATCCCAGATGGCAACGATTGATATCCAGAAGAATGTAAACCCTAACTTCAAGGTTGTGTGGCAGTCTAACAAACCTTATAACGTGCTAAAGGGTGGGCGTAACTCTTTCAAGTCGTCTGTAATCGTGTTGAAGCTCGTCTATATGATGATTAAATACATCATGAGGGGCGAAAAAGCTAACGTGGTAGTCATTCGGAAAGTAGCTAATACAATCCGTGACAGCGTGTTTAATAAGGTCCAATGGGCTATTAGTCTATTTGGTCTGGATAACCAGTTTAGGGCCACTGTAAGCCCGTTTAAGATTGTTCACAAGCGTACTGGTTCGACGTTTTATTTCTACGGACAAGACGATTTCCAGAAATTGAAATCAAACGACATCGGAAACATTATCGCAGTTTGGTATGAGGAAGCGGCTGAGTTTAACGACGCTGAAGACTTCGACCAGTCTAACGTTACTTTCATGCGGCAGAAACACGATAAGGCGCCCTTTGTGCAGTTTTTCTGGTCATACAACCCACCTAGAAACCCGTATAGCTGGATAAACGAATGGTTTGAGGATATCAAGACTAATGACAACTACCTGGCACACTCAAGCACCTATCTTGATGATGAGTTAGGCTTTGTCACCGAGCAAATGCTGGAAGATATCGAACGCATTAAGCAGAATGATTACGACTATTACCGCTATCTTTATCTGGGTGAAGCAGTGGGGCTTGGTAATCAGGTTTATAACATGAGTACATTCCACGCTATTGACAGCTTGCCAACAGACGATAGGCTTATCGGTATATCATTTGCACTCGATACCGGGCACCAACAATCAGCTACAGCATGCGGTGCTTATGGCCTTACTGCAAAGGGTAATGTGATTCTGTTAGATACATTCTATTACAGTCCGGCTGGTCAAGTGATTAAGAAGGCGCCGAGTGAATTGACGGTTATGATCCATGACTTTATCGAAAAGATTATGAAGCAGTACCGAGTGCCTAAGCTTAAAATGACCATTGATAGTGCAGAGGGTGCACTTCGTAACCAGTATTTCAAAGATTATAGGGAACGCTGGCACCCAGTGGCCAAGAAGAAGAATCAGACCATGGTTGATATGGTTATCAGTCTGTTAGCCGAGGGGCGTTTCTATTATCTGGATATACCAAGTAACAAGATATTCTACGAAGAGCACAAGATGTATCGATACGATGAGAAAACGATACACACAGACGATCCTAAAGTTATCAAAGAGGATGACCACACCGTCGATGAATTCAAATATTTCGTATTAGACAACGCTAGAGCGTTAGATTTGAAGGCTTAAAGGAGCTAATAATGGGAATAGTACAGACCATTAAAGACTTATTCACAAGGAGTAAATACGTTATGACAACGGAAAGTCTAACTAATATCACAGACCACCCTAAAATCGCCGTGTCTATCGCTGAATATGACCGCATTAGGGAGAGTTTGAAATACTTTGCCGGTAAATATCCGCTTATCAAGTACACCGATAGCAACGGCACGCCTCAAAAGAGGGCGTTCAATCACTTACCTATTGCTAGAACGGCTTCAAAGAAGATTGCTAGCCTTGTATTCAACGAACAAGCTGAAATCAAGGTGGATGATGCAACGGCTGACAAGTTTATTCAAGAGCAGCTTAATAATGACCGCTTCACAAAGAACTTTGAGCGCTACCTAGAGTCATGTCTGGCCCTCGGTGGTCTTGCAATGCGTCCTTATATTGACGGTGAGCAAGTCAGGGTGTCATTTGTGCAAGCACCGGTCTTTCTGCCACTGCAATCGAACACTCAAGATGTATCAAGTGCTGCTATCGTTACTAAGACCACTAAAAACCAGGGTAAGAAGGTAATCTATTACACGCTTATCGAGCTGCATGAGTGGGCTAAAAATGGCAAATATACCGTATCAAACGAGCTATACCGTTCAGACGATCAAAATATCGTAGGGCAAAGGGTGCCACTATCAGAGGTCTATGAGGACCTAGAAGAAACCGTAGAATTGCACGGTTTAAGCCGTCCGCTATTTACCTATCTGAAAGCCCCCGGCATGAACAACAAGGATATCAATAGCCCTCTTGGTCTATCTATCTTCGATAATGCTAAGACTACGATTGATTTTCTCAATGAGACCTATGACCAGTTTATGTGGGAGGTCAAAATGGGGCAGCGTCGTGTTGCTGTTCCTGCTCAACTGATTAAGCCTATCTATACCGAAGAAGGTGACAAGGTTGTCGTTCGACATCAATTTGAAGTAGGTCAGAACGTCTATGAGCAATTCGAGAGCAACGACATCGACGGCGGTGTTAAGATTACTGACTTAACAACACCTATCAGAGCAGAAGACTATATCAAGGCTATCAATGAGGGCTTGAGCTTGTTTGAAATGCAACTAGGCGTGTCAGCCGGCATGTTTACGTTCGACGGTAAGAGCATGAAGACTGCGACAGAGATTGTCAGCGAGAACTCGGACACCTACCAAATGCGCAACAGTATTGTCTCACTAGTCGAGCAATCACTACGAGAACTAATCATATCAATGCTAGAGCTCGCTAAGGCTTACGGTCTATACAGCGGCGCAATCCCAGAGATGGACGCTATCAGCGTTAACCTTGACGATGGTGTCTTCACTGACCGAGATGCAGAGCTTGATTACTGGATTAAGGTAGTTAATGCAGGCTTTGGAACTGAAACAATGGCCATTGAGAAGGTCCTTAACGTGACACCAGAGGAAGCCAAGGCAATCAAAGCAGAAATCAACGGCAACACCATTGAAGAAGCTAACAACGATAGAAGCCTAGAAGATAAGTCAATTTACGGGGAGTGATAACCTATGGCGAATAAGAAACCTATCAAGCTAAATGATCAGCAGCTAATGCTAGACGCTAGCCGTGTCGCTGACATCTATCATCAAATGACAATGGACTTATTCGACCAAGTTGTTGACCGAATCAGAGAGCGTGGCAGTGCTAGCCTAGAGGATAACCCTTATATCTGGCAAATCGAGAAAATGAGTGAAATGGGCTTGCTCAACGATGAAAATATAAAGCTTATCGCTGAACGGTCTGGAGTAGCTGAGCAGCAGTTAAGATATGTCATTCAAAACGAAGGCTACCAGATATACAAGGACACTAAAACCCAGCTATTAGATTCAATGGGCGGCGGTGATTTTGTGGATAACAATCTTATCCAGATAAACCTAGCTAACTACGTCAATCAGACCATGGGAGACATCAACAACCTTATCAATACAACGCTGCCAGTCAGTGTCAGAAAGGTCTATCAGTCCATAGTCGAGGAAACAGTGGCCAAAGTTGTCACTGGGGTTATGGGCCCTAACAAAGCCGTATCTACTACGGTTATGAAGTGGGCAGAAAAGGGTTTCTATGGTTTCACTGACAAGCAAGGGAAACGTTGGAGAGCTGACACATACGCTAGGACGGTTATTCGCTCAACATCATGGCGGGTCTATCGTGAAGCTAGAATGGCACCAGCTGAAGAAGTCGGAATCGATACATTCTATTACTCGATGAAGTCAACGGCCCGTGAAATGTGCGCCCCGTTACAACATCAAATAGTTACGCATGGCCCTGCTAGGACGGAGAAAGGTGAGCGCATCTATTCTCTATCCGATTATGGTTTCGGTAGCGCAGGCGGTTGTCTTGGTAACAACTGCCACCATGAGATGACGCCGTTTGTGGTAGGCGCTAACTATAAGCCAGACTTACCGGAACACCTAAAAGACCTAACGCCAGAGCAAGCTATAGAAAATGCTAACGCTCAAGCTAAGCAGCGAGCTATAGAACGCTCTATCAGAAAGTCAAAAGAGATGCTTCACGTAGCTAACAAGCTAGAGGATGACGAGCTAATAAGCAAGTATAAGGGGCAAGTTAGGAAACAGCAAGCAGCTATGAGGGACTATCTGAGACAACACCCATTCTTGTATCGAGATTATTCGAGAGAGAGGTATTACGATGACCCATTCAACCAAGCTAAAGCAGAAATCGAGCTGCGAAAGCAACAGAAAAAGAAAGCTGGTGATCCAACATCTTGACTGGTAGGAATAGACTACTAATAAAGCCGTATCAATTTGATGCGGTTTTTTCTTTCGACCTGCCAAACGTCGTAAAACTGGGTTAATACAGTCCACCGGACGTAAAACAAAGGAGTTTTAAACATGAGTTTGAAACGAGACATGTTGGTTGAAGCTGGTATCACAGACAAGAGTGTGATTGACAATATCATGCAAGCGTACGGGGCAGGTGTTGAGAACGCTAAATCACAAGCTAAGTCTGAGCTACAAGCTGAGAACGACAGCCTTAAACAACAACTTGAGCAACAAAGCCAAGCACTCGAAGACTTGAAAGCCAAAGAGGGAGCAAGTGAAGAAGCTAAGCAACAGTTAGCGGACTTACAAGCTCAATTTGACACTTACAAGACTGAGAATGAAGCTAACCTTGCACAAGTTAAGAAAACTAACGCGGTAGCATTGGCATTGAAGGACGTGGGAGCTTACAACTCCGAGGACCTTATGAAGTTTATTGACCTAGACAAGATTGAACTAGGCGAGGACGGCAAACCAGTCCTAGAAGAAACTATCAACGGTCTAAGAGAGACAAGCCCTTACCTCTTTCAAGTTCAAAGCGAGCCGCAAAACCCAAATATCACTGTTCCAGGCAATCCGGCAGCGGACGCTGGGCAGGATATTAGCGCAGAAGATAAAGCCCTATTTGAAGGCTTTGATAGCGTATAAAAAGAAAAGAGGTATTTAAAACATGGTTGTTAACTACGCACAGAAATTTGACAACAAGGTTGATGAACGTTTCACAAAAGAAGCTCTTTCAACTGGTATCATTAACCAAGATTTCGACTTCACTGGAGTTGACACAGTTAAAGTGTATTCTGTTCCGACTTCACAAATGAACGACTACACAACTAGCGGTGTCAATCGTTACGGTACAGCGGATGAGCTCGGTAATACTGTTCAAACAATGGTATTGAAAAAAGACCGCTCATTCACATTCACTATTGATAAGAAATCTGAACAAGACACAAACGGTGTGATGGAAGCTGGAAAAGCTCTTGCCCGTCAGCTTTCAGAAGTTGTTATCCCAGAAATCGACACATACCGATTCGCAACAATCGCAGGCGGTGCTGATACAGACAACATCGTTACAGCAGCAGTTACTAAAGATAATGCTTATGAAGCAGTGCTTGACGGTCAAATTAAGCTTACAGAAGCATTTGTTCCAACAGCGGGGCGCGTGCTTCATGTATCTTCTAAGTTCTACAAACTTATCAAGCTTGACCCAGCATTTGTTAAACAGTCTGATCTTGGACAAAAAATTACAATCAATGGTCAAGTCGGTATGATTGACGGCATGCCAGTAGTTCTTACACCGGGCCGCCTTCCTCAAGGTGTCGATTTTATCATCGCTCACCCAGTAGCTACTACATCACCAGTTAAGCTTGAAGACTACAAGATTCACGATAACCCGCCAGGAATCAACGGGAAACTTGTTGAAGGACGTATCCGTTATGATGCATTTGTCTTGGACAACAAGAAGAAAGCTATCTACGTCCACAAATCAGCCTAATAGGGGGTAACTATGGCAGCTAAGAAGAAAGAAGAAACAACAGTAAACGGCGTTGTCTTGACCAAAGATGGCGTAAGCTTCACAGCTACCAACGACGTCGCTGTTTCAGCATTTCTTAATCTCGGTTACGAAATCGAGGAATAAACTAGAAGGCGGATAATACACCGCCTTTTTTATATGGAGGTGGTTAAAATCGCTTATCTAACTGAAAACGAGTTTGAAAAACTTGGTTTTGATGAGGTCGAAAATTTTGAAAAGCTACGAGCTAGAGCAGAATTAGCTATCAATATGTTTATTAGAAACCTCTATGACTTTGTGGATTTTGAAAAAGAACTGGAATATCGAAAGAAGGCCGTCAAATTAGCGACGGCTTTTCAAATTGCCTACTTAGATAGCAGCGGCATCATGACCGCTGATGAAAAGCAATCAGTCTCTAGTGTGTCTCTTGGGCGGACCTCTATCAGCTACAAGAACACGTCTAAGGCTTCCACTGAGGGCAGTCGCTACAATCTATCCCTTGACGCTTTGAACGCTCTTAAAGGGGCAGGATATGGCTACAAGGGGGTGTGTTATGACCGTTATTGATAAACGCATGTTAGTTGATACTGTCACTATCAAGAAATTAACGGGAGAAACGGATGTCTGGGGTAAAGCAACATATGATGAGCCCACAACCCTTAAACCTGTTAGATTTGATAGACAGTTCAATGTTAGCGGGTCAACTAACAATCGTAGCGAATCAAAACCCAGTGTTTTATTCGTCTATCCGAAATATTGCCCAGTGGTGCTTGATGAAAGCTTTGAAAACGGCTTGATTAACGACGGTAAACGTGATTATAAGATTCGTTCCATTATTCCAGTCTACTATCCAAGACAAAACAAAGTGTTTTGCTATGAAATCGAGGTGATCTGATGGGTGCTAATGTAACCGTTAAAGTTGACTTGCAAGGGCTTGAAAAGAAATGCAGCCCCGAAGCAGTCAAGCGTGGAAAGGTTGCCATGATTGGGCAAATGATTACAGACATGCAGCCATTCATCCCTCGTAGAGATGGAACCTTGAGCGCTAGCGGTTCGCCTTTTAGCGATGGTATTAGATATCCGGGACCTTATGCAAGGGCTCAATTCTATGGGTCTAGTTACAACAAAAATAGAAGCTTTACTTTCAGCAAATACACCACACCGGGGACTGGCAAACGTTGGGACAAGAAAGCGTCTGCTAAACACTCTAAAGAGTGGGGTAAAGTTGCACTTCGAGCTATGGGGGTTAATTAATGAACGACAACGATTTTTCAGAAGTTCTAGCAAACTTCATCAATACGCTTGGACTGCCGTTGAAATGCAAACTTGATTATCTTTCAGAAGACGAAAGTCTTTCAGTCTATCCCTTGCCGGGTGGCAAAGTGGAAGACGAGGATATGGCTGGCACTCAGATTTTATCGCTACCTTACGAGATAGCTATTAAATCAAAGGACCAGCAAAAGCTAAACGCTATCTTATGGAAGATAAACACCGAGCTTTCTAAAATTGGCTTTGAGCTACCAAGCAAAAACAATTCATATACATTCCTAGCCTTGACCGTCGAGACACCGAGTTTAAACGATGCCGACGAGCAGGGCTTTTACATTTACTTGCTTGATTTGCAGGCAAGACTAGAAGTAGAAAGGAGCCTTAACTAAATGGCTAAATTTAAAAATGCGATTCGCAAACACTACATCGCACCTTACGACCCAGAACATCCAGACACACCACCAACCGAAGATAAGTATCTTTGGATTGCCAAAGGTATCAAAGAATCTGCACCAGAAAACGACGCAGAAGATGATGACATTGCTTATTTCGATGGTGATGGTACTAAAGAAAAAATCATTACTTCAAAATCTCGCGGTCGTTCGTTTGAGGGACACCGTGATTACGACGATAAAGCTCAAAACTTTGTCGCAGAAAAAGAAGACGCAGTAGCTGATGATCTTATCATTTGGTACAAGGAAGTAGTACCAACAGGCAAATACTACAAGGAAGGCCCTGCACGTTTGTCTGAAATCGAAATTGGTGACGGTGAAGCGTCTGAACTTGAATCAATCAAATTCCAAGTTAACTGGTCTCGTACACCACAGAAACATGACATCAGTGGCACACCAGTAGCAGCCGCAGCAGTAGCAGCCGCTGGCACTGGTTCTGAAACTTCTGGACGTACAGCGTCACCAGATCCTAGTCGTTCTGGTGCTTCATCAGAAACTGGTACACCGGGAATCGGTGGGTAATCACTAATTAAATAAAACAAAGATAAGACAACTAAGAGGGTGGGGTTTAGCCCTTACCCTCTTTTTTTCGTATTAAAGGAGTAAATAAACATGGTAGTAATTAAAAAACGTAGCAATGTCATCCCAGTCGATTTCGGTGAGTTCCAGCTTAATTTCCCAATGTCAGATAGCAATATTAAACGCATGGAAGAAGTCGGGAAAGAATTGGAAGCTAGGAGCCTAGCAATCAAAGGCACAGACGATAAGGCTGCCATTGATGCGGCAACGGAGTTTGTGAAAGAAGGTTTTACACAAATCTTTGACGATGAAGAAGCATTTAATCTTGTCTATGCGTTTTCGGGTGAATCAACAAATATCGCCATGTTCTATCTGATTGAAACCATTACCGGCATTCGTTCTGAATTTGAGAATCAAAACTCAAAGGCAGCCTTCGATAAATATTTGGCTGAGTAATCATGCTTGATCTATCACGAAAACTGACCGACAAGTTAGTTATTGATGATAAAGAGTACGCCCTAGACCTTTCGTTTAACAATGTCCTAAAACTCTTTGAAATGTGGAGAGACGAAGACGTTCCAGAGTTTGTTAAACCACATTTTGGCATCCGTATCTTGACTGGTGAGACATTGGAAGATTTCACCGTCGAGGAAATGGCAGAGATATTTAACGAGGTTTTCGAGGAACACATCAGCTTGTCAGAAGTCGAGGACAACCATGTTGAGTATGACCTTGCCGGCAACCCTATGAAGACCACAACAAGCGACGAGCCTAAAGAGAAAGCACCTTATGACATTCGTTATGACGGTGACTATATCTATGCGTCATTCTTGCAAGCCTACGGCATTGATTTATTCGATGTTCAAGGCGAACTGCACTGGAAGAAATTCAACGCTCTATTATCTGGATTGCCAGAGGGTACGAAATTCATGGAAGTGGTCAAAATTCGTAAATGGAAGGCACAAAAGGGCGACTCAGCAGAATACAAAGAGGAAATGCGTAGACTTCAAAAAGATTATGCTCTCCCTTATGAGATCATCGAGGAAGATGAAGAATACGAAGAAGAATTTTAGAAAGGAGGGATAATCTATGGCAGATGGTACAGTCACCATCAAGGCGTTATTTGACGGAAAAGACGCTGAAAGCGGGGCTAAACGTATCAAAGGGGCGTTAGAGGGCTTGAAAGGTTCAGCCGGTAAAGTTGGTTCGGTCTTCAAGTCTGTTCTCGGTGCTAATTTAATCGGTGGTGCTATTATGGGCGGTATTAGTGCCCTTGGTAATGGCATGAAATCCATGGTTGGTGAGCTTAATAGCTCGACTAAAGCATGGAAGACTTTTGAAGGCAACATGCAACAGATTAACATGCCTACTGACCAAATCAAGCAAGTCAAAGGCGAGTTACAGGACTTTGCGACCAAGACAATCTATTCAGCGTCCGACATGGCTTCTACCTACTCTCAGTTAGCGGCTGTAGGAACAAAGAATACAACCGAGCTTGTTAAAGGTTTCGGTGGCCTTGCGGCAGCGGCGGAGAATCCACAACAAGCCATGAAGACCTTGAGTCAACAAGCTACCCAAATGGCTGCTAAGCCTAAAGTCCAGTGGCAAGACTTCAAACTTATGCTAGAGCAAACGCCTGCAGGTATTGCCGCCATTGCAAAAGAAATGGGCATGAGTACCGCTGAAATGGTCCAAGCAGTCCAAGACGGCAAGATTAAGACCGAGGACTTCTTTGACGCCATTGCTAAAGTGGGTAACAACGACACTTTCAGTAAGATGGCCACAGAGTTCAAGACCGTTGACCAAGCTATCGACGGGATGAAAGAATCTCTTGCTAACAAGCTAATGCCACAGTTTGAGAAACTCAATCAAATCGGTATCAAGGCAGTTGTCGGTCTTACCGATGCGCTCGAAAGAATTGACATCAACGGCATTGCTGACAAGATTGGCAGTGGATTGCAGTCGCTCTGGAAAGGCTTCGCTAACACGGGAGCTTTAAAAAATCTGGGTGCGACGTTTACCTACATTTCAAGCTCAATCAAGCAACTATTCAGCAAAATCGATGGCAGTAAGCTCATGCATGGCCTCGGTTCAGTCTTTGGCGACATTGCTAACGGTATCTCGCAAGCCTTGAATATCGCTACTACATCAGTTAGAAGTTTCATCAGCTCATTTGCTAATACAGGGGCTTTTCAATCGTTCAAAGCAGCAGTGCAAGATACTTGGAACGCTCTTAAAACTATCGGTTCATCATTCGGTGAGGTGTTCGGTAGCTCACAAATGCAGTCTATCATTTCAGGTATTGGCTCAGCTCTTGGAACGCTTGTTAACTGGATATCTCAAGCTATTTCAGCAATATCTAGGTTTATCAGTGCAATTCCACCGGGAATCTTAAACGGAATCACCAGCGGTATTTTAGCAATGGTAGCAGGGTTCATGACTGCCAAGGCCGGTATTTCTGCCGTTAGTGCAGCATTAAGAGGGCTTGACTTTATCAAGAGCCTTAACCCATTCAAGAAGTTCGGAAGTGATGCAGCAGCAGGCATGGGTGAAGCGGCTAATAGCACTAGACGCTCTAAATCAACGATTACTCAGCTATTTAGTGGAATGTCAAACGTCATTAAATCGTCTGGTAATGCGATTAAAGGCGTTCTGACAGCCTTATTCAAAGGTATTGCTGAAACTTACAAAGGCTTTGGACAAGGGCTTAAATTCGCTTTACAAGGGCTTAAGGGGTTGAGTTCAGCTCAAATCCTCTCGTTTGCCACAGGTATTGCTATTGCGGCAGTCGGAATCGGTGCAGCGATTGCATTGATTGTAGCTTCGTTCTCGCTATTAGCAAGTCATGCTAGTGGTGTTTCACAAATCATTAGCTCTATCGGTTCAGCGTTTGGGACCGTTGTCGAATCGATTGGTAAAGCAGCAGGAACTATCATTGAAGCATTCGGGACTGCTTTCGGTATTGTTGTTAAAGCAGTCGGTGAAGCAGCACCAGGACTCGCCAAGCTTTCACCACTTGTTGAAGCTATCGGCACTGCTCTAGGCAATGCAGCACCATTCATTACAGCGTTTGGTAATGCTTGGACTTCTATTTTAGGAACGCTCCCAGCTATTATCAGTGCATTTAGCGGGTTGGTTGGTGCCATTGGTTCTGCAATCAGTCAAGTAGCTACCGCTATCACTCCGATTGTTCAAATTATCGGAAATACTATCACGGCAGTAGCTCAAATCATTGCTAATGCCATCGTGGCAATCGCTCCGGTAATTTCAAATTGTATCGTCCAAGTTGCTCAAGTAATCGGGCAATTCGGACCACAGATTGCAATGGTTTTACAAGTGATTGTACAAGCCATTCAAGCAACGGCACCAGTTATTATGACTTTGATTCAAGGGATTGTTACAGTTGTTCAAACAATGGCACCAGTCATTAGTCAAGTGATTTCTGCTATTGTTACAGTCGTTCAAACATTGGCGCCAATAATCAGCCAAATCATTTCAGCGATTGTTACTGCAATAACGCAAATCGTGCCGATCATCACGGCCATTGGTGGTGTGATTAGTGCTGCATTCAGTGGCATTGCATCGGTTGTGTCAGCAGCAGGAATGGCAATTGCTACCGCTGCAATGGGTATCGGTACGGCTATTAGTACGGCTCTTAGTGGTGTGGCAAGTATCATTAGTGCTACTGGCTCAGCCATTGGTGCAGCCTTGCAGGGTATTGCTAGTGTAGTGCAGTCAGTCGGGACATCAATCAGCACAGCGGCTCAAGGTATCGGAAACGGTATCAAGTCAGCGTTTGAAGGAATTTCAAGCGTAATTACATCCGCTGGGAGTGCAATCAGTAGCGTATTGAATAGCTTGGCTAATGTGTTCAACTCAATCGGTACGGCTGCTCAAAAAGCGGGGTCTGGCTTCAATCAGCTTGCTAATGGTGTCGTTAAGATTACCAATACCAACTTAGGAGACATGGCTGCATCTCTTGCGGCAGTTGCCAAAGGAGTTGGGTCAATTGGTAACAACTCAGCAGGGCTTGCTCAAGCTGGTACTGGTATGACTAAGCTCGGAGATGGCATGAGTAAGGTGTCTAGTTCAGCATCTAGTGCTGTATCTGGATTGACATCATTCTCAAGCACGATTACAAGCATTCAATCGTCATTCACAAACCTACAATCACTACTCACTACCGCTGGTACTGCGTTTAGTACGTTCTCTAGTCAAGCTAGTCAATCGCTAGCTGGTTTAACGGCTATTGTAGCCCCTATCACAGCGTTTAGAACACAAATCATGACACTAGCACCAGCCTTGATGGTTGCTGCGACTGGTTTAACTCAGTTCAGCACAGTATCAATGACGCTCACTGCTAGCATGACTTCTATCAGCTCAAGCATGACTATGCTAACTACTAGCTTAACAATGTTAGCTACTCAGTTGACTATGATCACTACGAGCATGACAATGATGGCTACTAGCTCAACTATGCTAGGCACTAGCTTAACGCTTGTAGGTACTCAATTCATGATGATTGGTACTTCATTGACCATGCTAAACACTCAATTCATGATGTTTGCCACTAGCTTGATGCAAATGACATCACAGCTCATGATGACAGGGTCAGCAGTGACCATGTTTGGCGCTCAGCTCATGACTGCTCAGACTGGTTTCAGCATGGTTTCTATGATGGCTACCATGGTATCTAGTCAGCTTGCTATGCTTGCTAGCTCAGCCCAAATGGCAGGAGTTGGACTTGCAATGATAAGTGCTCAAGTCATGATGTTAGCTAGTGTGTTCGCTACCGTTGGAGCAGCAGCAATGACATTGCAAGCTACAATGATGTCATTAGGTATGGCAGTAAGTGCAGGCATGATGTCAGCAGTTCAAGCGGTAACGTCTGGAGCTATGCAAATGACTGCGGCTCTACGTTCTAGCGGTACACAAATGGTTGCTAGCACGCAAGCCTTCATGAATCAGATTGTCTCAGCAGTCAGAAACGGCATGAACCAAGTCGTTGCCGCTATCCGTGCCGGTGGTGCTCAAATGGTATCAGCTATGCAAGCGAGCGGACAGCAATTAGTTGCAGTTACGCAAGCAGCGGTTAACCAAGCCGCAGCCGCAGCTAGAGCCGGTTACGGGGCCTTTTTCTCAGCAGGGGCTTACATGGGTCAAGGTCTTGCCGCTGGTATGATGTCAGCTCTTGGAGCGGTTACGGCAGCAGCCAATGCCTTGGTAGCACAAGCAGAGCGTGCAGCACAAGCGAAAGCCAAAATCAACTCACCTTCACACTTGTTCCGTGACCAAGTCGGTTGGTGGATTGGTCTTGGTATTGCTAGAGGTATCGATGAATCAGCACCAGAAGTTGCTAATAGCCTTGACTACATCCGTGACCAAGTCAACGGGTTCAATGTTCGAGCTAATGCAATGCTGACCGGTGCCACTTCAAACATGGCTAGTCAGTTGAAGATGGAAGTCTTACGTGATAAGACGCCAGACGCTACCATTTCAGCACGTCAAGAAGCCTATGCTGCACATTCGGCAGGGTTGCTTAGCGATGTGATTGACGCTCTTGGAGAGCTTAAAGACCAAGTAGCACAAGGTCAAAACATGGTATTAGACACGGGTGCTCTAGTCGGTGGCACAGTTAATAACTTCAATAGTGCCATTGATACGATTAAAACTTTGAAAGGACGACACAGATTATGATTACTAAAATCAAAGAATATATAGCGTTTGGCGATTTTAATAGTCGTGACGCTGGTTGGTACCTACAGAAACGTGAAGCACCAACGCCAGAAGAGAAGGAAATCGTTGAGTCTATCCCCTTCATGCAAGGGGAACTCGACTTTTCTAGTATTTTGGGGGAACGTGTGTTTAAGCCTAGAGAGATAACATACGAGTTTAAATTGCCATTCACTGAGTATGAATCAAGAAAGGTCGCAGAACGTGAGATTAAATCTCGCATGGCGACTAAGACAGAAAGAAAGCTGTTTGATACACACGATAAGCGTTACTATTGGATGGGCAAGATTAAGAGTATCAAGGTAGCTGATGACCCAATTAAAAAGAATTTGGTTGCTACTATCGTGTTCAAGTGCTATCCATTTGCATTTCATGAGAACGACTACTTTGATGATGTATGGGACACCTTCGATTTTGAAAATGACGACTCAACATGGACTAAATGGCAGTTAGGCTACACAAGGACAGAAAGGACGATTTATTTCGTTAATTCTGGTGACACAGCCATTAGTCCAGTGGTCTATTGCGATGAAGATGTTACGCTTATTGATGCCGATGGTGTTATCTACAACCTAAAACGTGGCGAGAATAGAGATTTTGCATTAACGCTCTATCAGGGCATTAATTACTTTAGAACTAAAGGCAATGGCACAATTGCCATGCACTACAATAATGAGGTTATGGCATGACGGTATCAGGTAAAATTGAAGTATACAACGTTAGTCATACTGGCTACAGTGTCAAGGTGACTGGCGCAAGCATTGATGGAGGATTGAAAAGCGTTGGATTCCCGACTTGGAGCATAAAAGAAAAATACTCGGAACAGTTTGGCAAAGTGGCAGACCAAGACGACATAATCTGGTATCAAGGTGTGCGATGGGGTGATGAATGGTTCTGTACTGTCAATATCTCCGACCATGACTATGATAGAGGTGAATATTTTACCCACGTCTATCTCTCTCGCCAAGATGGCAGTTTAGAGGGTCTTGGTGGTGAGAAAATCACTATCCCAGACCCACCAAAAACGATGAGGAAAAGGGGTGGATACGCTGTTTATTGGTGGCCTAATGTACATGATAGGCGTGGAGATAAACTCCTCCGAAATACCATAGCACGGAAGACAATTCACAACCCTTATAGCTCAAAAGGTGGGAAAATCATCGCTGGTGAAATCACTCAAGCACTCAATACCATCAATGAGTTTACATTTGCTATCCCGTTCACACATCCGTTGTATAACAAGATGGTTCCGTTCAAGTCTATTATCGAAGTAGTCAACCTCTACGATGGAACGATTGAGTTTGTTGGACGGGTGCTGACCACGACTAACGAAATGACAACGGATGGTTTCGCCCAAAAAGTATCGTGTGAAGACTTCCTCTCGTTTCTTCATGACTCGGCTCAATGGTTCCAGAAACTGCCGAACCGTGGGGCAGGGCAGTATTTGTTAGAAATGTTAAATGTCGCAAATGGGCAAGTTGAAGATTACAAGCGGTATTCTTTAAGAAAAGTAACCGTCAACAGTAGAACGGATAAACCGTTTCGCTATATTGGTTACGAGTCCACATGGGATTGTGTACGAGAGCGAATTATCAACAATATCGGTGGATATTTAAGGGTTTACGAGTTAAACACTGTGCTGCACCTAGACTGGACAAAAGACATTGGAGTTACCAAGAAATCACCAATCCAGATTGGCAAAAATATCAAATCAGCCAGTCGGTTGCTTGATTTCGATGGGCTGGCTACTCAAATTATGCCAGTAGGGGCGGATATTCAGAAAGACCATCCAGACGAAGACCAAAGCCCAGATGTTACAAGGGAGCAAATCACAATTTGGAATGTCAACAATCATAGCGTGTTCCTTGAGGATAAGGAACTAATCAAAGAGTTTGGGGTTATCCGTAAGCCAGTAATCTGGACGGAAATCGACAACCCTAGTGTCCTATTGGCTCGTGGCAAGCAGTATCTACGCAACCAAAAGATTGCACTTGCAAAATGGACGATTTCAGCCGTTGAACGCTATTTGATTGATGACCGTTACGATAAATTTGAAATCGGGAACAAGCACCCGATTATCAACGCACCTCTCTCTGGGATTGAAACTTTGCAAATTTTGGAAAAGAAAATTGATATACTTAACCCACAGTCGGTTGAGCTGACTATCGGCTCGCAATCTCAATCACTTGCAGCGTACCAGCTGCAGTTGCAAGAAGCGGAAAATTCTATCGAACGTGTCAAACAGAATGCTTCTGTTGCCGAAAAAACTAAGCGCTTGAAGGCTCTACAAAGTCAACTTACAGCGCTTAAAAACAAGCCTAGCACAGCACCTATAGAGCCAACAGCACCCAATCCACCTAAAACAGATGCTACGCAAGAAGAATTATCGGCGTATGACAAGGCGTTTGCTGATTATCTAGTAGCCAAAGCCAACTACGATAATCAACTTGCATCATACAACATGGACGAGCAAGAACGCACTAGGACGATTAGGGATGTAGAAGCCGAAATTACACGATTACAAAACGAATTAAAAGAAGGAGGAACCAATGCCACAGAATGAAGCAGAAGGGCGCTTAAATCTATATGATGATGTGACGCCTTTAGAAAACACCCAAAGCATTGACGTTTTGACTAGAGCCATCCGCAAAAAGACACGGGGGGCAGATGTTCGAGAGGCTATTGCTAAGGCTATCGAAACAACTTATACTGACGGCACTTCCAACGGCAACGCCAATCTGGAAGTCGCAAAAGCTCGGGGGGAATATGAAACCCTAAATCAACGCCTTCAAGATATCCAAACAACCGCCAAGTCAAGTCAAGAACTAGGGGAGCGGAATGACGACAACAAGGTAGACAAGAACGGTAGTGGTCAAATCAAGTGGGCAAACCTTGCGCAAGATGCAAGAGAGCAAATCTCAGGTGGCAAGGTGGCAGTGGTTGGAAACAACGCTGTTTCAACATCTAACATCGTTGATGGAGCAGTTACGGACACCAAACTTGATGAACGCATGGGGTTTGGGTTGATGATTGCAGGTCGACTATTGATTGATGTCGCCAATTCTCAAGTGGAATTAAGCAGCGGTAGTTGGTTCCAAGTCGGAAAACGTAAAGCCAACGCCAGAGATACCTTAACAGCTCCGCTGCCAAAAACGGGTTTGTCGCAGTACGTTATTTACAACGACGAGACGAACTCGTTATATGTCAAAACATTAAACGACATTCAAAACATTGGTAATCGTGAAACCATCTTAGCAATCCTATTTAATGGAGCATTGGTTCACCCACAATCCTCTCCATTTGTTAAGACGGTGGGGCTCAAAGTCGGTGAACGCTTAGACTACGTGAATGCCGACTGGGGGACAGTTATCCAAGGGGAAATCACATTTGACGCCAAAACAAATACTGTCAGAGGTCAAAGAAAAGGCGACATTATTGTCTCTTTTCAAAATTATTACATCAACGGCATTGAAGATTTTGAAATTACCTTACCGAACTACTCCGGGAAATTGTTACTCTTTGATAGAGAGACCAAAAAGTTTCAAGTAGCGGACATGGATAGTTACGACAGTCACAAGAAGAAAGATATTTCTAAAGCAGCTTCACTAATCAAAGTGGCTGAAATATACCAAAATGAAATTAGGCATATTTCTAGCAATAGCAATATTTTTCTTGTCAACCAAGAAACTCAACGCAAACAAGACATCACACTTGAACGGTTGAAAGTTGACTTACAAACCAAGCGGACAGTTATCGTAATGTTAGGTGACTCAACGACGGATGGGTACAGAACATCTGGTTATTCAGGAAATGTTCTTGAAAGTTTGACACCAAAACCAAACACTTATACCGAGATTTTAAACGGTATTATTAACGGTCAAAAAGGGTATGGCTTTAACCATAAATTCTATAACCGTGGATTCTCTGGTAAAACGATTGCTTGGTTAAAAGATAATTTGGATGCTGTTTTAGCTCCAATCACCGAAAAAATCGACTATGCTATTATCTCAATGGGAATTAATGACAGTGTTTACCAGAAGGCCAACATTCAACCTTTCGAAGAGAACCACATCGACATTGTTAAACGTTTGAAATCAAAAGGAATTAAACCAATTCTAATGTCGACACAAGCCCAATTTGAAAACTATAATCGTTTCGGCTCAAAGATCAACAGTATCGCTGACAATATCAAGAAAGATTTAGCGAAAGAACTAGGTATTCCATTCATTGACTACAATGCCGGGACTAGAAATATTCTGAATGACTCAGAGTATAGTGTTAAGGCTCTTATTCCTGATATGTGTCACTTCGGCGATTTAGGACATCAAAAATCAGCGGAATTTCTAGCCAGTCAATTAATTCACCGTGTCGAGGAGGTTGCTGCTGGCAACAAAATTGGCTATCAGAATAATCGTGTTGTCTCAGACTTGAACTATTCAGATTATTTATCCGATGTTGAAAAAGAGGTTAAATTCTTACCTTCGAAGGTAGATGGGTTTGACTTAGAGGGGCACTTTAATGGGGCTCAAAAGACCATGTTTGAAGTTTTGGTCTATGTCAATAAACCAGTTGCAGTTAAATACTTCGGGGAGAACGTGTCTGTAAGTAGCAACGGTGCTAACTTGGATGATGGCGCACGGTTGGATGTTGGTCTCTACAAGATTTCAGTTAAAAACACGCCAAATCAACCATCATCCTTCCGTGGTTTGAAATTTGAGTAGAAGGGGGAATATTGAACAAGCCAGATGGAATTTGGGGGATTTTGGATGTTGTACGGAACTTCTACGAGCATGGGATAGATGACCATTTATGGGTGTTCCTACTAATGATTATCATTGCTAGTGATATCGTGGTGGGAGTATCCAGGGCGTGGGCTTATCATGAGTTTTCAAGCTCGAAATTCAGAAAAGGGCTTGTCAGTCATACTGCTATGATTATCTTTGTAGCCATCTTCTATCCGTTCGCTAATTTCATGAATTTAGGCGGGATGTTAGATGCCTTTATCATGGCTATGATTGCAGCTTATGGCTCTAGTATTCTAGCTAGCTTATCGGCTCTAGGAGTGGAAATTCCGTACTTTGATAAGTACATAAAAAAAAATATCGACAAAGACAAATTTAATTTAACTTCGATTGAAGAAGAAAAGGAGAAAACAGAAAATGATTAATTTTAAACTACGTTTGCAAAACAAAGCTACTCTAGTAGCTCTTATCTCAGCGGTTTTCTTGATGTTGCAACAATTCGGGCTTAATATCCCTAGCAACATTCAAGAGGGTGTAAATACTTTCGTTGTGATCTTGGTTATTCTTGGAATCGTTACCGACCCAACAACAAAGGGTGTGGCAGACAGTGAGCGTGCATTAAACTACAACCAACCTCGTGAGGACTAGCTTATGTCTAGACTCATGACCTCTATCAACCAAATTGAAGGGGGTGATGTCCTAAAATCTGGGGACACCACTTCCGTTTTTGGTTTTGAAATTCTAGGGTACGACGGAAAACGCATGGAGCTATCTGGTACTGGTAAGTTGACACTTTCCAATGATGAGACAGTGGCGCTCTACCAAGATATTACCGTTGAAAATGGGCGTTTTTCATTCTCAATGGGGAACGTGGTAGCTACTGGCACTTACTACCTTGAAATTAAACTGGACGGGCATATTTTCCCGTCCAATAATTTCAAAGTGAAAGTGAAGAACTCGTTGAATGCAGATAGTGCTATTCCATCGGACAAGAGCCCTAAACTAAAGTTACTAGCGGATGAATTGCGAGATTCTGGGTACATTGCCGGTGGCAGTGAAATTACGGAAGACCTCGTAAATGTCTACAATCTTGCTAAAATCTGAAAGGAATAATTAAATGAGTAAATTACACGATTTCGCCCAAGCCGTTGGTGCAGATATCAAAGAAATTAAAACAGCGTTGGCTGGCAAGGCTGAGAAAGGCGAAGTAACCACTAACGGCATCACTCAAGACCAACTTAACACTGCCATTCAAGGTGTTAAGACTGCTATTCTGGGCGAAGGCGTCCCAGAAGAATTGGACACACTCAAGGAAATCGCTGATAAAATCGCCGCTGCTGGTGGTAATGTTGATTCTGGCATCATTACTAAACTTACAGAGTTTGGCAATCGTATTACAGCTATTGAAACTGAGGACTTGGTAGCAGCATATACTGCTGCGAAAGCGTGAGCCTATGAGTAAGTTCACAGAATTTGCTCAAGCAGTCGGTGAGGATATCAAGGAAATTAAAGACAAACAATCTTCATCGTTGAGTATCAGCCAAGCGTATGGGTTATTTCCAACATATAACAACTTTTTCCTACAGGTTCTAGAGCAAAATAAATTCGCGGCAGACCCACTTGTAACAAAATCTCAACTACCTACAAGTGAAATTGACGCTTTAAAACAGAAGGTCGAAGAGTTGGAGAGAACTATCTCGGAGATTAAACAAGCTATTCAAAAATAATTTAAGGAGGCCTACTATATGGCAACAGATAATGACATTATCTTATTTGCAGAAAATCTAGCTGACGCTGGTGTCGGTACTGATGCTGATGGATCGTGGGGAACACAGTGTGTTGACCTGCCCAACTCTATCTCAATTAACTTCTTTGGCCGTGCTCTTTGGGGTAACGCAATTGACTTGCTAAACTCAGCGGCAGCAGCAGGCTATGAGGTCGAGTACAACCAAGAAGGCAACCTCGACAGCCGTCCACGTCGTGGGGCTGTATTCGTCATGGATACCACTTACATCGCAGGTCATTCATACGGCCACACTGGCTTGGTTATCGAAGATTCAGACGGCTACACCATGCGAACTATCGAGCAGAATATTGACGGCAATGCTGATAGCTTATACGTTGGCGGCCCTGCTCGTTACAATACACGCAATTTTGACGGTATTGTGGGCTGGTTCTATTTCCCAACCGACAACCAATCACAATCCCCTGCACCAACCCCAACTCCGTTTGATGGTATAATTACTATTAACGAGGAAACCGGGACATTTACAGTTGAAGTATCAGCTCTTAACGTTCGAGCTGGTGCCGGTCTAGGCGCTGAAATCGTGGCAGTCTATGGAGCTGGTGAAACTATCAACTATGACGGCTGGTGTGACGTTGACGGCTATATCTGGATTAGCTACATTGGCGGGTCTGGAAATCGTCGTTATGTCGCAGTCGGACAATCAGAGAATGGCCGCCGTGTAACGTCATTCGGTTCATTCGCTTAATCAAGACCACGCAAACTAAAAAACGAAAAGGAGTATATCACCTCCCCTCAGACCACAGTAGGGACATCATGGTGGTAGTGGTCGAAGTCTCAGCGTTTTGCTGGGGCTTTTTTTATTTGGTATAATATACCTACAGCAAGCAAGCCTTGACTGTCTAAAAGACTGATTAAGTTCAGCGCCATGTAAGCTATGTGCACGTAGCCCGATGGAATTTTATGGAACGGGTGCCGTCGCGCCCACCGAAAAGGGCTATTTGAGAGAGGGCCCTTTTTGTGTTATAATGAATATCCATCATAGGCAAAGAGCCATGAGTTAGTCTCATAGCTCTTTTTTATTTGTGATTTTCAAAGATAAGTGATACTATAGTCAGTGGAATACTTGGTATCATTTCGATAAATTCCTCGAACTGTCCCCCGGCTTTTAGTCGGGGTTTTTATTTTGCAAAAAAACTGAATTTCTTTATAAAAAGTGTTGACAAACTATCATGTATGATATATAATATACTTGTAAGATAAAGGAAGGAAGTAAAGGAAATGAAATCACAAGTAATGAGCCTAGCATGGAAAATCTTCAAAAACGAAAAAAATGACGTAACTTTTTCTGAAGCATTGAAATTCGCTTGGAAAGCCGTTAAACGTCAAAAAATGGCGGATGATTTCTACTTCTTCCGTTCTTCAAACGTTAAATTCCAAGGTGTTAAGAAATGGTTTGCTGAAAAAGAATTTCGTGGACGCAACAAGAAAGACTTGGCGTTCATGTCAGTAAGTGCGATCAGTGTTAAAGGGTTGGTCGAAGAAACTGATAAAGCTGTTAAACTTGAAATCGTGACACCTTATGGAGTTTCTGCTAAATGGTACCCAAAAAGTGTAATTGCTTAATAAAAAGGAGAAATAAAATGGAAATCAACAATGACATCAAAGAGTTAATCTTGGAATACGTGGGACGCTATTTCAAGTTTGAAAATGATTTTTACAAATTGCCGGGCATCAAATTTACCGATGCAAATTGGCAAAAATTCAAAAACGGTGATACATCCATCGAGAAAATGGGGGCGGCACGAGTAAACGCAATGCTCGACTGCCTATTCGATGATTTCGAGCTTGCTATGATTGGCAAGGCTCAAACTGATTATTACATTGATAACTCACTTAAATTGAACATGCCATTTTATGCTTATTATGACATGTTCAAAAAACAACAGCTTCTAAAATGGATTGAGAATAGTCGTGAAGACATCATCGGAGGGGCTGGCAGAATGTACACAGCGGGCGGTAATTGGATTTCTAGCGCTTATTTAGAGATCGCATTAGAATCTAGTTCCATCGGTGGCGGTGGCTATATGCTTCAAATGCGGTTCAAAAACTACTCAAGAGACCCTAGACCGATTCCAGCAGGCCACCAAAATCGTCTCGAATGGATTGAAAACAACTTGGAGAATATCCGATAAAAGACTAGGGTTATCCTAGCCTTTTTTGTGTATTCATGACAAATCAATAGACATTTAACCTAAATAAAGGTACACTATACATGTACTTTAGGCGATTACGCGCTGAATGTTTTTGTTTTTCATGTCGCTTGGTAGCTCATGCTGCCAAGTCTTTTTTTATGCTCAATCAAGAATTTTAGTATCCTTGATTGAAAT
>NZ_KV791123.1:0-3095 GCF_001807855.1 Streptococcus sp. HMSC10E12 | reverse complement strand
AGACCTGCCTTCGCTGAGGAAGCTAAAGCTGATAGCTCAACAAACCTTGATGTTACTGCTGCTACCACTGCCAATGTGGAAACCACCGCAGACCTCGTAGAAACTAAGGTTGTCGAAGCTCCTGCTACTACTGAAAATGTGGCTAGCACAGAAAACACCACAAATGTTTCAGAACAAGCCACAACTTCTGCTACAAGTTCGGAAAACGCTAGTGAAACAGCTTCAACAACTGCAAGCGAAAGTCAAGCACCTGCAGAATCGGCCTCAGGCCAAACACGCGAAGCTGTAACTACAGACCGGGCTGCCAGTGAGGCTGCATCAGCAACCGCAGATACCAATAGTGAAACCAATGTTACCGGTGGTCAATATTATAGTGATAGCCTTGGTAACTGGTATTATAAGGATGCTAGTGGTAAGAACCTAACTGGTGCACAAAAAATCGATGGGGTCAACGTTTATTTCGATGAAAATGGCATACAAGTCAAGGGAAACTTTTCAAAAAATAAACAATACTATGATGCAGATTCTGGTGCTCTTGTAACGGATCGTTATATTAATCATCTTGGTGGTGTTTACTATGTCGATAAAAATGGTGAACCATTAAAAGGCGCACAAACCATTCAAGGAAAACAAGTTTATTTCAATGATTACAACGGCCTTCAAGTTCGAGACGGATTTGCTAGCAATGAACACTTCTACGATAAAGATGGTAACCTTGTAACAGATAGCTATGTTTTTAGCACTAAATACAACTATAACAACACTATCTATCCTTTCTATGTTGATAAAAATGGCGACAAATTAAAAGGTGAACAAATCATCAATGGAAAATCTGTCTATTTCGATAAGTATGATGGAGCACAGGTGCGTAATAGCGTTGCTGACAATGGGCGTTTCTATGATCAAGATGGTAATTTAGTTGATCTAGGGAAAAAACACTACGTGTTCATCGATAACCATTGGTTCTATGTTGATGAAGATGGAAAGATACTTAAAGGTGAACAAGTCATTGATGGTGTGAAAGTTTACTTTACCCCTTATTACGGATATCAAATTAAAGGGGATTTTAATTCTGACGGCCAATTCTATGACAAGGATACTGGCGAGCTCGTGACAAACCGTTATATTCAATTAACACGCTACGAATCGAACGGCTCTATGGCTCCAACTCTAGAGACCCATTGGTATTATCTTGGGGCAGACGGAAAAGTGGTAACAGGTCCACAAGTTATTGACGGCGTTCGTGTCTACTTTAACTATAGAGGACACCAAGCAAAAGGAGACTTTGGCTACGATGGTTATTATTATGATAAAGACACTGGAGCACTCGTCAAAAATAGCTTTGTCTCCTTAGAGCAACCATCAGGAACCCTTATTTATTACCTCGATAACGAAGGCAATACAATTAAGGGAGAACAAATTATTAATGGTAAGCATCTCAACTTCGGTGAATACGGTATCCAAGTTAAGGGAAATTTCGCACCTAATGGACTTTTTTATGATGCAATTACAGGGGAACCTGTTACTAATCGTTATGTTCAAATCAATGACCAGAGTAACTCATATAATACCCTTGAAAATAAAGATAAATGGTTCTATATCGGTTCAGACTCTAAAGCTCTTAAAGGAGAGCAAGTCATTAATGGCGTAACCGTATTCTTTGACAAAGATGGGGTTCAAGCTAAAGGGATTTTCGCAGATGACGGTTTCTATTATGATAAAGATTCTGGAGCACGCGTTAATCTTGGCAACAATCAGTTTGTTCAAGTGAACGGTAACTGGTACTATCTTAATAACGAAGGTAAAATTGTAAAAGGTGAACAAGTCATTAATGGCAACAATTTTTACTTTGATAAAGATGGCAAGCAAGTTAAAGGGAACTTTGCTGAAAATGGAGCGTACTATGATGAAAATTCAGGAGTACAAGTAACCAATCGTTATGTTAACTTCAATAACAATTGGTATAGAATCGGTGCTAAAGGTACTCCTCTTAAAGGTGCCCATGTCGTTGATGGTCATAATGTTTTCTTTGACCAAGACGGTAAACAGATTAAGGGCGACTTCGCTTCGGATGGCTACTATTACAGTAAAAATTCAGGAGACCGAGTAGACTTAGGACAAAATCATTATCAAAACATAAACAATAATTGGTATTATATTGGTAATGACGGCAAACGCCTTACTGGTGAACAAGTCATTGATGGTGTCGAGGTCTACTTCGATAGTACTGGTAAGCAGGTTAAAGGAAACTTTGCTGAAAACGATTCATTTTACGATAAAGATAGTGGTGCCCGCCTTAAGGAACAATTTGTCGATTTGAATGGAAAGACTTATTATGTTGATGCTAAAGGCAAAAGACTTAGAGAAGGGGGAGTTCGAACTATCAATGGTAAAGAGTATACCTTTACGGGCGGTGCAGATCCCCACCTTGCTAGAGAAGAATTTCTATATCCTTACGGCTACTCTTCATTCTACGATTTGAATAACAAAGAAGTCAAAGGGCCTCAATTCGTTAAGGCCAGAAGCGGTAATAGATATTACATTACCGCTTCTGGTCACGTCCCATTAGGGCTTCACATTATCAACGGAGAACTTTATATGTTTGATGCTCCGACAAATAAATATGCTGATGGTAGGGTTAGTGCGAATGGCTTGACTAAAGACTATTTCCCATCACTTATTCCTAATGGTAGCCATATCTATTACTTTGATAAGGAAACAGCTACTGCTATAAAAAATCAATATAAAGAGGTTAATGGTAACTGGTATTACTTTGGACCTAATTGGTATGCACTAACCGGTGAACAAACTATTGATGGGGCTCATGTCTATTTCCATAGAGATGGCAAACAAGCTAAAGGGGAACTAGTCACTGTAAATGATAAACTTCATTATTATGATCCTAACAGTGGTGCACGTACTGAGAACACTACCCTCACTATCGAAGGTAAGACCTACCATTTTGATGCTGAGGGAAATGGAAAACTCCTCAATTAGTGTAAGTGAGCAGTAAGCATTATGAAAAAGTAATTCCATCTTCCACTTTAAGAAAACTTTAGGCTTTGCTTTATATACTATAACCATCCTAAAACTTT
>NZ_KV791122.1:0-1054 GCF_001807855.1 Streptococcus sp. HMSC10E12 | reverse complement strand
CCTCCAGTGAGTTTTACCTCACCTTCAACCTGCTCATGGGTAGGTCACATGGTTTCGGGTCTACGACATGATACTAATGCGCCCTATTAAGACTCGGTTTCCCTACGGCTCCGTCTCTTCAACTTAACCTCGCATCATATCGTAACTCGCCGGTTCATTCTACAAAAGGCACGCTCTCACCCATTAACGGGCTCGAACTTGTTGTAGGCACACGGTTTCAGGTTCTATTTCACTCCCCTCCCGGGGTGCTTTTCACCTTTCCCTCACGGTACTGGTTCACTATCGGTCACTAGAGAGTATTTAGGGTTGGGAGATGGTCCTCCCAGATTCCGACGAGATTTCTCGTGTCTCGCCGTACTCAGGATACTGCTAGGTATAAAGACTATTTCGAATACGAGGCTATTACTCTCTTTGGCCTACCTTCCCAGGTAGTTCTTCTATAATCTTTAAGTCCACGTTGCAGTCCTACAACCCCGAAGAGTAAACTCTTCGGTTTGCCCTCTTGCCGTTTCGCTCGCCGCTACTAAGGCAATCGCTTTTGCTTTCTCTTCCTGCAGCTACTTAGATGTTTCAGTTCACTGCGTCTTCCTCTACATTACCTTAACAGTAATGAGTGACAGGCATTACCTGCCGGGTTCCCCCATTCGGACATCTCTGGATCATTGCTCACTTACAGCTCCCCAAAGCATTTCGTCGTTAGTCACGTCCTTCATCGGCTTCTAGTGCCAAGGCATCCACCGTGCGCCCTTATTAACTTAACCTTATTTTGGTCTTTCGACCTAACTCATTAAATATTCACAGCGTTTCGGTTTATTTTCTTGTTACTATCTATATGTAATCAATTACATATGGAATTTGATATAGATATTCAATTTTCAATGGACAATACTTGAATCTTTCGATTCAATGGAGCCTAGCGGGATCGAACCGCTGACCTCCTGCGTGCAAAGCAGGCGCTCTCCCAGCTGAGCTAAGGCCCCACAAGACCTCTCAAAACTAAATAAGAAACTCAAGTACATTCCGTTTTTCCTTAGAAAGGAGGTGATCCAGCCGC
>NZ_KV791121.1:0-62687 GCF_001807855.1 Streptococcus sp. HMSC10E12 | reverse complement strand
GTGGAGCTGATTTTGCACCGTTATTTGCAATAGCGCAGAGTAACTATGCTTGTCATTTGCAAAGACATGCTGATAATAAAGGAAAAGGTCGTGCTTTAAAAACGGCTATTTCATATATTTTGGACAATTTTCCTAATGCCAAAGGAATTGTGACGATTGATTCTGATGGTCAACACACCTACGAAGACATGATGAAATGTTTGGCTGAATTTTTGCAACATCCTGATAGTTTGGTGCTGGGTGTTAGAACATTTGAAAAATCTGTTCCTTTACGTAGTAAATTTGGAAATTTATTGACAAGAGACGTCTTGGGGGCTATGACAGGTGTGCACGTTTCTGATACGCAAACGGGACTTCGTGTGATTCCTATGTCATGGTTGCCAAAACTCTTAACCGTGGAGGGTGAACGGTATGAATTTGAGATGAATATGTTACTTGAGGCAAAAGAGGACAATATTCTGATTTGTGAAGTTGGCATTGCAACGATTTATTTGGATGAAAATCAGTCGTCGCATTTTGATGCGATTCGTGACTCGATTAGAATTTACAAGGTTTTCTTCAAGTACATTTTTTCAGCATTGTTTTCCTTCTTGGTTGATATTGTTGCTTTTACGATTTTAATTTCTTTGTTTAATGGATTGAGTTTTAGTGCGGTGACGTTAGCTTCGATTTTAGCGCGTGTGATATCATCTGTTGTTAATTTCACCCTGAATCATAAGGTGGTCTTTAAACAAGGTCAATCAAATAGTGCGATAAAATACTTCACTTTGGTGGTAGTACAGATTGTTTTGTCAAGTTTATTGGTAACAGTTCTAGGAAATGCCTTGACGACGCTGCCAATTTCATTGGTGAAGATTTTAGTTGACGGTACACTTTTCATTGTCAGTTATTTTGTGCAAAAACATTTGATTTTTAGTGGAGGTGAGAATGAAGACTAGTAAGAGGATACTCTATTTCGTTGCATTTGTAACGACTGCCTTTTATTTAACTTGGCGTTTGGTGGCGACTATTCCGTGGCATGATTCATGGTTTGCGCTGATCTTTGGGATTTTATTGTGGGGAAGTGAGGTAGTTTCAGCCATTACAGGCTACATTCTCATTTGGAATAAGCAAAAGGACTTTGAGCTTGAAAAGCCTGAGATTGCTAAGGAGCGTTACCCAGATGTGGATGTTTTGATTGCAACGCATAATGAGGATCCAGAGTTGCTTTATAAGACGATTAATGCCTGTACTTTTATGGAATATCCTGATAAGTCTAAGGTGCATATCTACGTCTGTGATGATACCAATCGTCTAGAAGTTGCCAAATTGGCTGATGAGCTTGGTGTTGGTTATTTTGGTTTGGCGGATAATAAAGATGCCAAATCAGGAAACTACAATAATGCTTTACGTCAGACGTCATCACCTTTGGTGGCGACATTTGATGCGGATATGATTCCTTATCGTGAATTCCTGTTGGAAACTGTGCCTTATTTTGTTGAACAAGTTGAGGCTTATGAAAATGGTGACGATTATGATAAGTCAAAAGTTGGTTTGATTCAAACGCCACAAAGTTTTTACAATGCTGATATTTTCCAATTTAACTTGTTTTCAGAATCAACCTTACCAAACGAACAAGATTTCTTTTCCAAAGAAATTAATGTTTGCAATAATTCGCACGGTGCAGCGGTTTATACGGGGTCTAATACGGTTATTTTCCGCAAGGCGATTGAAGATGTTGGTGGTTTTCCGACAGATACCATTACGGAGGATTTCGAGCTAGGTGTTCGGATGAATGCGGCTGGTTATGTAAATTATTCGACGAAAAGTCCAATGGCTAGCGGGTTAACGCCAACAGATTTGAAGAGTGTCCTCAAACAGCGCGCGCGCTGGGGACGTGGCGTTATTCGCAGTAGCTACAATATGAATATCTTCTTTAATCCCAAATTGACAAAGGGGCAAAGAATTGTTTATATTAATGGCTATCTTTATTGGTGGTCTTTCTTTAGACGGTTATTGTATATCTTGGCACCGATTTTATATACGGTTTTCCATGTGCGTGTGGTGGTGTCAAATATCTGGCTACTGTTCCTATTCTGGTTGCCAAGTTACGCATTGACACACTTGTCAATGCGAGAAGTCTCAAAACAATACCGAACACAGGTTTGGGGAGAAATTGTGGAAACGATTTTTGCTCCGTATTTGTTTATTCCCATGATGTTGGAGTCCTTTGGCATTAGCGATAAAAAATTTAAGGTGACACGTAAGGGAAATGATACGTCGTGGACGTTGTATCTTTATGCGCTTCCTTATCTTGTTTTATGGGGATTAGCCGTTTATGGTTTGGTGACTTTTAACTATGGAAAATTTGGTTCAGAGCTTTTTTATGGAAGTATTATCAGTTTTTGGTTGATTTATCATATCATCAATTTGACCTTTGCGATTTTCTGTGCGCTTGGTCGTCCGATTTATCGCTCAAGTGAGCGTTTTACTGTTGATGAAGCTATGGTTATTGAGGTTGATGATGATTCTTACCAAGTGAGAGTCTGTGATATTTCAGAAACGGGGATTTCATTCTATACGGATTTACCATTGTATTTGCCGAAAGAAAAAGAACTGACGCTTAATTTGCAATCACGTGATTACCATGCGAGGGTAAAAGGTCATGTTGTTCGTGTTTTTGCGATTGATAATGGTTGGCGCTACGGCGTTCAATTTTCAGAAATTCCTGAAGCTGATAAGCGCGAATTTTATCAGTACATTTATGACCGCATTAATCACAATCTTCCGAAGGAAAAAGACCCTTGGATGACAACATGGGATGATTTATTTGAGAACTTTAGTCAACGTTTCCAAAATAATGAACGTCCTGTTTCAGCCTATGACCAAGTAGCTTTTCCGAAAGTTCGTGTTAATGAAGAGGTTCAGGTTGCTGGAAAAAAATGCCAGCTTAGAAAGACAGATTATTATTACATGACATTTTCTGGAAAATTGACAAATCCTAAAAAAGAACCGAATGTCGCATTTACCTACAAAGATTTGCCAATTCAGTTGACTTTTGTGTCCTATGATATTGATAGAGACGAATCGCTTTATCGAGTTACCAATTTAGCGGATTTGGATAGCTTACCTGCTTTTAAAGCCTTAGCAAATGAATGGAGAGGGAGAGTATGATTAGTATTGCTAGATTACTGTTGTTCTTTGTGATTACCATGGGGTACAATGCCTTTTTCCGTAATACTGTGAAGATGAATCGCAGTCTGACATGGGTGTTTACATTTTCAGTCATTACATTGGTATTGTACCTTGGTAGTTTGTTAGGCTTTATGTTGCAGACCGTGTATGCCATTTCTGTTTTGGGCTGTCTTTTGAGTCTTTATTATCTTTGGACGGTATGGAAAAAGAAATATCGCTTTAGGAGACTTGATTATATTGCGCTTGGAATGATGGCTTATTTGCTTTTGTTTGGAATAACGCTCTGGCATTCACCGCTTTTACATTATGATAATTTTACGCATTGGGCAACGATTGTAAAATTTTTCCATATCAATAATGCTTTGCCAACACAGCAGGATACGATTATTAGTTATTATACCTATCCTGTTGGAAGTTCACTTTTCATTTATTTTTTCACGACTATCGTAGGCTTTTCAGAAGGTAGTATGTTGGTCGGGCAATTCTTCTTGATTGCTTCCAGTCTTTATGCCATGTTTGCGGCACTTCGTGATGATCGACGTGTCTTAATGGTTAGCATGATTTTTGCTTCGTTTGCTGTTTTTAATACGTTCAACGTTGCTATTCGATTAAATAATTTGCTGGTTGATTTTCTGCTTCCGGCCTTGGCCTTGGCAGCCATAGCAGGTTGTTTTGTCTATCGTAATCGTTTCTGGTTTTTGTCGCTAAATACGGCGGTAATTCTTGGATTATTAAGTATCGTCAAAGTAAGTGGACTTTTCTTTGTCGCTCTCGTTTTAGTAGTTTATGTGGTTTGTATTGTGCGTTTACTTGTTCGTAAAAGAGCACGTTTAAAAGCACTAGTGCTGCTCATAATGACCTTGCTAGTCAGCTGTCTTCCTTTTGTTATTTGGCAAAAGCATGTGACGGATAATTTCCCAAATGCCTCAAGTGCCAAGCATGCGGTGTCCATGTCAGAACTTGGTCAGGTATTGACTGGAAATCTGTCAGGCGTCCCACAAAAAATTATCACTCTTTTTGTCAAATCGGTGTTTACGTTTGACAGTTTGGCAAGCAATGGAATTTTGATAATCAATCTGATTATGCTGATTGCCTTTATTGTGATTGGCATTCGTTTGAAATATAAGAAATTTGTCTTGTTGACTTGGGGATTTGTTGATATTTCGATTGTGACTTACTATATTGGCATTTTACTCATGTATCTGACAGCAATGCCGACTGATGAAGCGTTAGAATTAGCAGGATTTGAGCGCTATGCTTCGAGCATCGTTATCTTTGTTTTTGGTTGTTTGACCATGGCTTTAGCATGGGTAATGGACAAGTGTCTGTATGAAAAAATCATTAGTAAACGTAATGCTAGGTCTTACAAGAGCTTATTTAATAAACACTTGTACCAATACGCGAGCCTTGTTTTGACAGTTTATGCCATTGGAATGTTCTTGTCAGAAAATAATAGCATTGTTTACAATAACAATCAGGAAACAAACGAGGTCGTAAAAGAAATTCATCAGTTTACTGGAAGTCAGAGTAATTCGTCAACGGATAGAATTTTGGTTGTAACAGCAGATAAGGAGAATGTAGATAATTATTTTGTCCAATATGCTAGTCGTTATTATCTGTGGGATGTCAATGTTGATGCCAGAGAAAATTTTGTGTCGGTTGACCAAGAATTTTTAGATTTAATGGCATCATACAGCGACAGAGCAACAAGTTATTACCTCAGCAATGAAAATATCGATACTAGAGATGGTTCCAATTTAACAGACGATGACTTTATTGCACTCTTAAAAACGTATGACGAAGTCTTGATTTTAGATGACCATTATACGTTTAATGCCTTGACGAAAAAACTATTTGGTCGGACATATTCCCCAGGATTGTATAAAGTATCAGATATTCTTGCTGGAAAAGGGTAAGTTTTCTAGCTTTATCAAGCATAAGTCTTGATATTTCAAATAAAATATTCTATTATAACAAAAAATATGTAGAAGGAGGCGGAGTTTGTGACTTCGCCTCTTGTGGTGCTCAAAAGACTTTCTTGAACATTGGAGAGGAAGCTAAGATAAGTCCGTTTGAATTATCTGCTCTACTCATCACACAAAGCGAGGTCCTTAAAAGATACAATCCACGTTCCACACACTCAACACTAGCATAGAAAAATCTCATATCTACAAAAGCAATATCAGATTTTGGTTCTCGTGAACAATCAAAATAGCCCTTTATCTATCTCTTTTATAGTTGTTTTCCCAATATTCCCTTTCACCTTTTCCTATGCCTTCTGGTAGTTGCTTCAAACATTGTCCCATACTTTGATATTTAACAATTTCAGTTATTTCAGCCAAAGAAAGTCTATGGGATGCTCTGCTAAAGTCCGTATCGAAGTAATCAACCTCTTCTATTTCAACTAAAATCTCATAATTTTGACCAAGATAATATTTAATTTCAGACGGTACTAACTTCTCTGATTCTTACTGAGGTAAAATAATTGAATTAAAAACCATGAAAATCTTATTTTCATGGTTTTTCTATTACTCAAAGAGGATCTCCTATGACAAAAATAGAAACATTTAGATGGCGTATGTGGCATGTTTATCTCCTTATTTTTATAACCATTCTACTTACAGGTACATTCGTTCGCTATGGTTATAGAATTCAGGCCGCTTATTCCTTAGACGATAGACTTTACGACTATACTAACAAAAAAGTTACTGTAACATCCTTTCAAAACGTCAAAATTGGAAACTTTAACGTTTTAGGTGTTAAGTTTGGAAATGAAAAAGCACTTGAGAGAAGTCAATTAGCCGTCGGTCGCTCCTATCTAGCCTTCCAAGAATCTAGGTATAAAGCATCTAAACACAAGAAGTACCCTAAAAATTATGATATTATCCACTATTATCAGCTTGGTAAAGATACTGGAAAAGGACACACTATTGATGTACTAGACCTTGCTAAGAAACTAGGATACGATGATCCCGGTTCTATGGATAATACCATGTACTCCGATGGTAGGGATGAGTTTGTGAAATTTTCATCCTATGACAACGAAAAAGTATTCTATGTCAATTTACGCACCCATAAGGCAACAAAACCAAACCAGCAAAAGTCAGTCAATACTACGAATTTGCTAAACCTTACCGCTATCTCCTTTCAAAGGATAATTTTTCTATAGGTCATAAAGATGATCCCCTCACTATCAACTCCATGCCCCTTATCTGGACCAAAGAAAGAAATTTTGCTGATTACAAAGATCAAGACGATAACGAATACAGTGACCAATCGCTCAAAAAAAGAGTCAGCCTAATTATCGTAACAACTGATTCACTTAATTTGGATGATGCCATTAAACTCCAAAAAGAGTTAACACCAGATAAGGAGGATATCTATTGGTATTTTACAAGTACTGATACAACGACTGGACACCTCGAGGAAGTTAAAAGTCAAAAAGATTACAACCTACTAGTTAAGGAGAGTCATAACTAATATGGTAAAAAATAACTTAAAATACCTTAAAATTACTATGCCCTTGATTTTATTATTGACCATGATTGCTATCTTTTTCTATTACAATGCTCAAGAAAATATTAAAGGGTTTTATAAAACTCGTGGATTTCAAGGAAAGGTGCAAATAACTGGTATCGGATGGGCAGATAAAATTACTTATTGTATGAATAAAGAAGATGAGGTTAAACATTACTTGATTTTCCATATTGATTATCAAGAAACCATTAATAACAAAAAAGAACATGTAAAGACTCAACTGCCTCTCCATATTCAAGATTTACTCTATCCTTACATTGCCAGTCCAACGGAAAGCGACTCAGATTTTAATCGCCAAAATAGTGAATATAAGATTTTACCTGATGAAAGAGAATATGGGGACGACTTTGTTAAAAAGTCTATTAAAATCAACCCTAGAAATCAAAAATTTATCAATGATATCTCTAAAGCTCTAAGATCCGAGAAAGATTTAAAAAATATTATTGTTCAGATAGAACCTGTACCATACACGACACTCTATACTTATGAGAGGGGACATTCTAAAGCGCTAGGTGGCTATTATGATTTTTCACTTAAAGATGCTCTACGAAACAAACAACTTACTGTCCAATTGAGTTTTCCTTCTGGTTCCACGACTAAAGAAATTGACTTACATTCTCAATTAGAACAGATACTTAAAAACTCTGAACTACCAGATGGATGGTATATCTTAAATCAAAATAACGACTTTCCAAAAGAGGTACATATTGATGACAATCAAATTAGAATTAACTGAAGAAAGAACTCAGAGAGAATTATCTAAGGAAGAATGGGCTTTTCCTATTTGGAGATGGGCGGCTTTCTCACTATTTGACACCCTAATCCTAGTTAGTCCCCTGACAAGAGAATTGATTTATCCTGGGGGGAGTGATTCTCGTTTTTACCTAGGTAAATCATTGGGTAACTTGATGCTAGATGATACACAACGCTTCATCTTTATTATTATCATTCTAACTCTGTTGCTACCTGCTTTTGCCTTAATCGTAGAAAGCCTATTATTTTCAAAAGGACATCCTCTACTTTCAATGATATGTAGCTGTCTAATTTTGTTAGTGCAACGGTCCTATTTGTCTATAGTCTCAGTATTGTCCCAGATTTTTGGAGCTTTACAATTTATAGTTATATGCTTTACCTTCTCTTCAACATAGGTAACTCCCTCAGAAAAATCAATAGAATCATCAATCTTAGGCAGAATAACACCAAAGCATAACAGCCTCTATCTACATAATACTCCCCTTTTAGTATAGGAATGACACAAATGAAACAAAAAAATCTTGTCTACTCTGAAGTTGACCACCTAGCTAAAAGCTTCCATATTAATTTTGAAAATCATTTTAGGAATACTCTAGACCCCTGTCTCAGAAATAAATTTCACTCCTTTTGTAGCAAATAAACAATTTAATTAATAGTAAAAAAATCAACATATTACCGTTGATCTTTTATTTTTACTCTAAATCTTTCAGAATATCTGTAAATCTGTGTGTAAACATAGCTGTCATCCCCCATATATTTTCTGTCAAGTTTCTGTAAAAAGGAATATGACGTTCACTATACCCAAAATTGTATTTTTCTCTGTTTTTTACCAAGAAAAATGGGAAATCTTTCGCATCACTCAAGGTAGAAATCACTTTATAATAAATCGGATTCTCTGTCAACAACGTGTCAACATAGATTGTAAACAACCGTTTCACCTCTTCATTTGGATGAATATCCTCCCAATTTTCTATATTTATCTTTCCAACAAAGCAATGGATGGTTCTCCCCTGATGAATCAGATAATCAATCTCTCCCCAAATGTCAATTTGATCAGGAAATAAGTTTAATTCCTCACAAGTTTCTCGTATAGCAGCTTCTTGAAAAGTCTCACCTTCTTCGACACGGCCACCAGGAAAAGAAACCTCACCTGGTTGAGAAATATGCTCACTTCGTACTTGGTAAAGGATTTGATACTTATCAGTTTTTACATCATATATCAAGGGTAAAAGCACTGCATAGCGTCCTTTCTCCCCTAGTGGCTTTGGCTCGTAATGAGCTAGTTTATCTTTAATAGTCATAAGAACTCCTTGACTTCATATTATCATAAAAAAGAAGTTATCCCTATTATATAAATTTTTTATATATAAAATATTGACATATCTTTCTAAAAGAGATACACTCAATGTGTAAAATAATTATATATAATTTTTATACATATCCTAAAAGCAAAGGAGCACATTATGTATTTTCCAACATCGTCAATCCTGATAGAGTTCCTAATACTAGCTATTATAGATAGAGAAGACTCTTATGGCTATGAAATTAGTCAAACCATTAAGCTTGTGGCTAATATCAAGGAGTCAACACTTTATCCTATTCTAAAAAAGCTTGAAAAAGCAGGCTATATGACCACTTATAGCCAAGCATATCAAGGGCGTAAACGTAAATATTACAGTATTACCCAAGAGGGAAAAAATCATCTTCAATTTCTTAATGAAGAATGGTTAACCTATAAAGAAACCCTCGATGGTATTGTAGAAGGGAGATTAAGACATGACAAGGACTGAATATATAGCCAAATTAACAAAATATCTACGAAAATTACCACAAAAGGACTATGAAGAGGCTCTCGAATATTTCATGGAATATTTTGAAGAGGCTGGACCTGAAAATGAAGCTCAGGTTATTGCAGAATTGGGTACACCTAAGGAAGCAGCACATGAAGTCATTAGTCGTCTTCTAGACGAAAAGATTATTGAGGAAAAGAGTAGCTTACGTAATAAAACAACTATCCTCTGGATTGCGATTCTAGCTGTTTTAGCCAGTCCAGTCGCCTTACCAATTCTACTATTCTTCCTAGCTATGCTATTGACACTTCTTGTGGTTATTTTTGCAGTTATAGTGACTGCCTTAGCTCTTACTTTTGCCTTACTCATTAGTGGTATTTACACTTTCTTTACAAGCTTCTCTCTCTTAAATGTTTCACTAGCTTCAACACTGTTTGGAGTGGGTCTAGGTCTATTGATGTTTGGAGGAGCACTCTTACTGCTTTTGATTTCATTTGAAATCTGTAAACTTATTGTAAAGCTAATTACCCTATTGATTAAATGGCTCATCAAGAAAGGAAGAAAATCATGAAAACTTGGAAAAAGATTGTCCTCGGAGTGTCTCTTATCTCTCTATTTTTAGGAGGAGGATTAGTAGCTTGGGGTTATAGCCAAGGTGGCTTAACAGATTTACAAAATAAAACTATAAGTGAGCAAGATTATGTCAAGAAAGAAGTTAAGGACTTCAATAAAATTGATATTAAAAGTAGTAGCTACAATGTGCTTATAAAAAATGGTGAAGTTGACAAAGCAACGCTTTCTTACTACCAAAAAACAAAAAATCCAATTGACACATCTGTAAAGGATGGTCAATTGACTATCAATGATAACAACTCTGAATTAGATTCGACTTCTAACAAACATATTAACTTTTTCGGATTAAAAGATTTAGTAAGGCTTTCTACTCTCAACAAGGAAGTCAGAAATAAAACCATTGTCATTACACTCCCTAAAAAACAAACGATTGATTTTTTAAAGGTTGATTTAGCAACTGGAAATCTAGATTTAAGTAATAGCACCATCAAACAAGCAGACATCAATCTAAATGTAGGGGACCTAACTTTTACTAAAATGATTGTCAGCAACCTAAAAGCTAATCTTGATGTTGGTAGTGTTGATAGTGATCATACACTTTTTACTAACTCAGATTTATCTATTGCAATGGGAGATTACTCTGGAGATAACCTGATTTTCAATGGTCACAATAAACTTGATGTTACATCCGGTGATATTGAAATAGCTCTTAAAGATTACACGCTCAATGTTCAAGCCGATAGTCATTCAGGAGAGGTGTACATCACAAATAACCTTAAGATTTCAAAGGATAACACACTAACTATTACCTCAGACCTTGGTGATATAACTGTTGAATAACATAAAAAGCCAGCTCACATTAGAGCTGGCCTTTAGTTTATTCATTTTCAGACTTTGGTCTATAAATAATAATACCTACAACTACAAAAATAAGTAAGAAAATGAATAACATACGTACTTGATCTGAGATCTGTCCTGTCATTGAAATAGTTTGACGAAGACCTGATACGGAGTAGGACATTGGTAAGAATGGTTGGACGACCTTAAAGAACTTAGGACTAAGTTCAATTGGATAAGTCCCTGCACTAGAACCTAGCTGCAAAAGGAGCATAATCATAGAAGCAAATGCACCATATCTATCATCCCAACCCACAAGGGCTGTAACGAGCGCCATTAAAGTCCATGCTGCAAGGAGAATCATACCAAATGTAGCTAATGGATGATTTGGTTCAACTCCCACAAATCGAATGGCAATATAAAGGGCAATTGCAGACATAGTCGTAATGATACCATTGATAAAGAACTTATTCTTAGCCCAATCAAAACGGCTCGTAAAGTTTCTTCCCGTCAAGCTCTTAGCAAAGATAACATTAGTTGAAAGAGCGACAACCATAAGAGAAACAGAAATCATATATGGAGCCATCCCCACACCATTAGTGTCAACCTTATCCTTATCAGTTTTCTTCTCTTTAAGCGGAGCACTAACCATTTTTGCATTGTCTGAGTTTACAGAAACAAGAGATAATTGCTGATTAGCCTTATTTAATGAATCAGACAATGTAGAAAGGTTAGTTGACAAACTTGTCAATCCATTTGTTAAGGTATTTCCGCCCGTTGCTAATTGTTGAGCACCTGTATTGAGAGCACTTGTACCACTCTGAAGAGTAGCAAAACCAGTCATTAAACTACTACTGTTAGCATCTAGAGTTTGAGCACCACTGGCAATCGTTGACACTGCACCAGTATAAGTTGACAAACCAGTTGAAAGTGCACTTGCACCTGTTGCTAGAGTATTTTGAGCGGTTGATACACCTGAAGCCACTTGAGTTGCTCCTGGTGATAATTGATTGACAAGTACTGAATTGACATTAGCAATATTAGCTTGCATTGATGATACCGTTGATGAAGCTACAGGGAGAAGAGCATTCGCCGAACTTGCAATGCCTGAAATAGACGTTTGTAGAGAAGCCAAACTACCTGAATCTCCGCTACTAGTTGTTGTCGTACCTGTCAAGCTAGATAAAGCAGTTGACATACTTGACACATCAGATGCAATAGTTGAAGCATAACTACTAGCTGTAGAGCCTGCATTACTAATTGCCGATGTAATCTCCGCTTGTTGATCTGCCGTCAAGCTTTGATAAGCAGCTGTTCCTTGTACCGCAGCCAAATCATTTGCTTTATCAGTTGCACTAGCTGTAGCTATAGAGCTAGCTGCAGAAGAAATATTTGAAAGATAAGTCGCTATTGAACTTGTATCTACTGATGTTGTTGATGTTCCACTTGGTAATGATGTGTTACTTACCGCTGTATTAAGATTTTGAATTGCTGTATTTAAATCAGTTAAATTAGTTGACAGGGTTGACAACTGTGCTTGCTGTTCTTCAGATAAACTTGTTGCTGTAGCCATTTGACTGAGCGCTGTTGACAACGAATCTGCACCTGTAACTAAGGTATTCATGGCCTCTGCTCCTGATACAAATTGACCTGCAGCAGAATTAACAGCCTCAGAGTTCGCATTTAACTGTGACAAAGCGCCTGACAAAGTTGCCACACCTGAAGTATAGGCAGACGCGCCTGAACTCAAGGTATCAACACCTGTAGCCAATGTTTGTGTAGATCCAGCAAGAGTTCCTAAGCCATTTGATAAGGTCTGACTCCCAGACTGAAGTGCGCCTGCACCTGCATATAATTGACTAGCCCCATTCGCTGCAGTTCCCATACCACCCTGAAGTTGAGACATACTCCTAAAGACAGCTCCAACATAAGTTGACGTAATATTTTTAGAAACGGTATCCTTTAACTTAGACATGGCAGAATCGCTCATTTTTGAAGAAACGAAGCTATGCCCTGCTGTTGTCTGATAAGAAATTTCAAGTTTCTTAGGATCATTTGTCAAAAGACTTGCTGCATTACTTGAGAGATTTTCTGGAAAAGTGATTACCATATAGTAGTCACCATCATCAATTCCTTTTTTGGCTTCATTTTCAGTCACAAAATGATAGTCTAGATTTTTATTTTTAGACATATTGTCTACCATATCATGACCAATATTTAGAGTTTTATTCTGGAAACTAGCACTCTTATCTTTGTTCACTACGGCTACTGGCAGATGCTTTACATTTCCATAAGGATCCCACATAGAAGATAAAAAGATTAGATTATATAAAGCGGGTATCAATGAGACACCAATAATAGTTATCCAGAGCTTTGGACTTTTAAGAAGCGCCTTTAATTCTGCTAACATATTTCTCCTTTTTAGACATTGTGTTTATTTTTATGATATAATCAATTATAAACTCATTTACATGAAAATCAATGTTAAATAATTAGTTTTTGGACACATAGTCTAAAAGTGTATAAAAGGAGATTTGTATGTCAAAAGATCAAAGGCGAGCTCAAACTAAAAAAGCTCTTTTAGATGCTTTAGTAATATGCTTAAAAGACCAAGATTTCAATGATATTACTACCATTCGTCTGGTTCAAACAGCTGGGATTAGCCGTTCGAGTTTTTATACCCACTACAAAGATAAGTATGAAATGATTGATAGTTATCAGAAAGAGCTTTTCCATAAACTAGAGTATATCTTCGATAAATACGAAGGAAAGAAAGAGGGAGCCTTCCTCGAAATCTTTGAATTTCTTACTCGTGAAAAACTCCTATCAGCTCTATTGTCTACCAATGGATCAAAAGAAATTCAAGATTTTCTGATACATAAACTTCAGCGTATGATAGCTGAGGACTTCATTGTCCCTACTGCTGAAGAAAAATCTCTAAAAGGATTTGAGAAAGACTATGCCAGTATTTATTTTGCACACGCTATTTTTGGTGCTTGTCAAGCCTGGATAAATAAAGGAAAAAAAGAATCCCCCCGAGAAATGACAGATTTTCTTCTACGATTTATTCCACAATAAAACAACTTCAAAAGCATAAAAAGCTGCAAACCATTTCAACAGTTAAAGCAGCTTTTTCTTTTACAATAAAATCTTTAAAATAAGGAAATGATAAGTGAAAGTAAGGTCAAGATTGCGGGTCCACCTTGAGTTAAAATAATTTTCTTATTTGCAGTTATAGCACCATAAACAGCAGCAAAGAAAACATTGAGTACAAAAACAGTTACAAGTAGCTGACTACTTGTGAAAATCCCATACAAGAGGAATACAGCAATCAAACCATTGTAAATCCCTTGATTTTTAAATAAGTTTGTAACAGAATCACGTTGAAGTTCTTCTTTACTCATATTGAAAACACGACTAGTCGTGTCTGAATGTGTCGCAAAAGTTTCCAAATACATGATATAGAGATGCTCCAAAGCAACAATCCCAGCTAAGATTAGTGTAATAATAGACATAGTAGCCTCCTTCTTAAATAACTTTGACAGTATATCAAAAGTAAATTTTTAAAACAACATATATGATTCATACAATTTGAAATATGGTAAAATAAAGAATGAAAGAGAGGTTCTTATGACAAAGACAGAAGTAATCCAACGTCTCCAAAAAGATTTGGGAATTCCTAGATTTCAGGCTTATATAGAGGATAAAGATTACTCCGAAGAGGAGTACGACCAACTAAAAAAAGATTTTGAAAGCTACTTCACCAACTACGTTTCAAACGTTTCAGCAGATTTTGAAGGCGGATTGGATAATAAATAATTTATACCTCAAAATCATCTATCATCATGTTACGAATCCCTTAGTCACTTGTATCAGACTAGGGGTCTTTTTAATATTCGAAAACAAAAAGCCGTCTCATTCTATGAAATGGCTCTAAAATCTATATAAAAGTAAGCAAAAAGGTAAGCAAATTGCTGAAACAGTCTTTTAAAACAAAGAAAAAGCCCATAACAACGGGCTTTTCGATACAATAATCTTAAAATTAAAGCATTTTGTTGTAGAATTCAACGACAAGTGCTTCGTTGATTTCTGGGTTGATTTCATCACGTTCTGGAAGACGTGTCAATGAACCTTCAAGTTTTTCAGCATCGAATGATACAAATGCTGGACGTCCGATAGTAGCTTCTACTGCTTCAAGGATAGCAGGAACTTTAGCTGATTTTTCACGAACTGAGATTACTTGACCAACTTCAACGCGGTATGAAGGGATATCAACACGTTTACCGTCAACAAGGATGTGACCGTGGTTTACGAATTGGCGTGCTTGACGACGAGTAGTTGCAAGACCAAGACGGTAAACAACATTGTCAAGACGACGTTCCAAAAGAACCATAAAGTTGAAACCAAGTGTTCCACCTTTAACTTTAGTAGCTTGTACGAACAAGTTACGGAATTGTTTTTCACCCAAACCGTATGAGAAACGAAGTTTTTGTTTCTCAGCCAATTGCAAACCGTATTCTGAAAGTTTTGAACGGTTGTTTGGACCGTGTTGACCTGGTACGTAGTTACGACGTGCCAATTCTTTACCTGTGCCTGTAAGTGAGAAACCAAGGCGACGTGATTGTTTCCATGATGGACCTGTATAACGTGACATTAATAATGTCCTCCTATAAAAAATATTTTTAGGAAATAACGTTTTAGATAAACCTGATTCGTTCAGAAAGACTTCGCCCAAACAGCAAAGGTTACTTTTCTAGCCGACTTCCTGTTGACGAGCTTCATTTTATCCTGCTATTATTTCACATACTTTAATAGTTTACCACGAAAAAAGGCCCAAGTAAAGGCTTTTTCTTATTTATTTTCGATTTCTGCTTGTTCCTCAGGACTCAAATAACGAATGAGAGTCTTCTCAGTCAAAATATCTGAATAAGTGTAAGATTCAACATAACTATTATTAATAGCTCCTGCTTGGGAACTGAAGTCTTGATATTCAACAATAAACAATGATGGATAAACTTCTGTCAATCGACCAATTTTATTCTTTTCACGTTTACGCCCATTCTCTAGGGTCAATTCTACTAGCTGACCTTCATGCGACTTAATGGCTTCCTTGATGTTTTTCATCTTAGCAACATCTGCAAATGCATCACTCATATATATATCTCCTTAAATCTGAAAATTATGATTCCTCAAACTGAGCAATCGATGAAAATTTATTGTATTCTTTTTGGAATAGTAACTTGACTGTTCCACGCGCACCAGCACGGTTTTTTTCTAGGATAACTTCGATGGTATTATCTTCAATCGCATTTTCTGGTTCTTCACCCTCTTTTCGGTAGTAATCATCACGATACAAGAAGGCGACAATATCGGCATCCTGCTCGATAGATCCTGACTCACGGATATCAGATAAGACTGGACGTTTGTCCTGACGTTGTTCAACCCCACGAGATAACTGACTCAAGGCAATTACAGGAACTTTGAGCTCCTTGGCCAGGATTTTTAACTGTCTTGAAATATCTGAAACCTCTTGTTGGCGATTTTCTGGTCGCGTACCTGTAATCAACTGCAAGTAGTCAATCACAATAAGACCGAGACCACCCTCTACTTCTTGTGACAATTTACGGGACCGTGCACGAATCTCAGTAATCTTTATACCAGGGGTATCATCTATATAAATAGGTGCCTCAGCCAATGCCCCTTGAGCAATCATCACATTATTCCAATCTTGCTCTGTCAATTGACCTGTACGTAAAGCATGGGAATCAATCATCCCTTCAGCTGCCAACATACGATCAACCAAGCTTTCTGCACCCATCTCTAGAGAAAAGACTGCAACAGCTTTATTTTGCTTGGTACCAACATTCTGAGCAATATTCAGCACAAAGGCTGTTTTACCAACTGCGGGACGAGCTGCTAAAATAATTAATTGATCAGGGTGTAAACCTGTTGTAATCTTGTCAAGGTCACGGAAACCTGTCGGTAATCCAGTAACATCTGATGTTTGCTGTGAACGCATCTCCAAAGTATTAAAATTGACATCAAGAACTTCTGATATTTTGCGGAAACCACTACGATTGCTATGCTCTGATACATCAACTAAGGCTTTCTCAGCATTCGCAATAATTTCATCAGATTCAGTAGCGCCCTCATATGCTTGGTTGACAGTCTCTGTCAATCTATTTATAATACGGCGAAGCATGGCTTTCTCAGCCACAATCTTAGCATAGTACTCAGCATTTGCGGATGTTGGGACACTATTGACCAAATCTACAAGATAAGAAATACCCCCTATATTTTGGAGGTCATCTTGGTCATCTAGAATGGTACGTACTGTCGTGGCATCAATGGCATCATTTCGATCCGACAGTGTTACCATTGCTTTAAAAATGACACGATGGGAATACTTGTAAAAGTCGTCTGCTTCGATAAATTCTCGAACTGTAATCAACTTTTCCGGGTTAATGAAAATAGCCCCCAGAACAGACTGTTCCGCTACTAAATCATGAGGTTGCACTCGTAATTCTTGAGCTTCTGCCACAATTATTCCCTCCTTTACAAGATTTACTTATAGTGTCAACGAATTACTCAGCACTATTTTTGATGTTAAGTTTAATTTGTGCACTCACTTCTTTATGAAGCTTTACAGGAACCTCAATTAGACCAATCGCACGAATAGGATGTTCAAGTTCAATATGGCGTTTATCAACTTTAATACCAAATTGTTTTTGAAGTCCTTCTGCAATCTTTTTGGCTGTAATTGAACCAAAAGTACGTCCGTCTGGTCCGACCTTCTCAGTAAATTGAAGTCGATTTTCTTCTTTTTCAAGTTGCTCTTTAACTTGCTTCGCTTCAGCCAACAACTCTGCTGCATGTTTTTCTTCAGATTTTTGCTTACCTTTCAACTCACCGATAGCTTGGTTTGTCGCTTCCTTGGCAAGATTCTTTTTAATTAAGAAGTTTTGAGCGTAACCTGATGGTACTTCTTTAATTTCACCTTTTTTACCTTTACCTTTAACGTCTTGTAAGAAAATAACTTTCATTTTAGTCCTCCTTGGGAGCCAATTCTCCCATAATAGTTTCAATCAATTTATTTTTTGCTTGAGCAACACTACAGTCTCGCAATTGACAGGCCGCTAAGTTGAAATGGCCTCCACCACCCATTTTCTCCATAATACGTTGTACATTAATCGTTTTATGGCTTCGAGCAGATATATTCACAGTAGAATCACTGGTCCTAGCGACAACAAAAGTTGCTTCGATACCTGCCATGGCAAGCATCGTATCTGCCGCCTTAGAAATCACAACATTATTATAACATTTAGGATTATCACCTGAGGCAACAATGATATCATCTGTAATACGCTCACCTGCTAGAATTAGCTCATTGATACGTCGATACTCTTCAAAATCAGTGGCAGAAATCGTTTGGATTTCTCCACTATCACTTCCTAAACTACGCAGATAAGAGGCGACATCAAAGGTTCGACTAGTCACACGAGTTGAGAAATTTTTAGTATCCAACATGATACCTGCCATAAGGATAGAGGCTTGGATTTTACTTAAACGTTCTGGGGCACCTTGGAATTGCAATAACTCCGTAACCAATTCACAGGCTGAACTCGCCCCGCTTTCAATAAAGGTCAAAACAGCATTTTCAGGAAAATCATCATCTCGACGGTGATGGTCTACGACAATAACTTCATTAAATCGATCATAAAAATCCTTAGATAGGGTTAAATTGATCTTAGAATGGTCAACCATAATTAGCAACGAATGTTGGTTTACCAGCTCTTCAGCCTCTGAAAGTGTAATAAGAGGTGACTGACCATCTTCTTTTAACCGTTCGACTGCACGCTCAATATCTGCATTCATAGCCGTATCATCGTAAACAGCATAGCTTTTTCGAACAATTTGACTGGCAAAATGAGCCATACCGACCGTTGCCCCTAGAGCATCCATATCGAGATTCTTATGTCCGACAACAAACACTTTTTCGACTGTTTTCAACTTATCAGAGATTGCAGTCATCATAGCCCTTGTTCTTGTACGAGAACGTTTTACTGTTGAAACAGAACCTCCTCCAAAATAAAGAAGTTCCTTGTGATCATCGTTTTCCTTAACAACAGCTTGATCTCCACCGCGAACTAGTGCGATGTTCAGATTCTGCAAAGCAACCTGACCGATTTGATCATGCTTAAGCGTACCAAATGAAATTCCCATGCTCAAAGTCAGTGGTAAACCACGCTCCTGAGCCTGCTGACGGAAGTCATCCAAGACAGAAAACTTTTGATCCATGAATTCTGTCAAAACACTGTAGTTGGTGAAGAAGTAAAAACGATCACCTTCAATACGTCGATAATGAATATGCTTGGCCTTAGCAAACTCAGAAATAAACCCTGCCACAAATGTGTTGATTTTTGAAACATCGGCATCAGGTAAACTTCCTGTCACATCGTCATAGTTATCAACTGAAATAATCCCGATAACAGGACGAGTCATATTTGGATCAGCATTTTCATCTTGATCATAAACATTGTCAATAAAATATGTCAACTTATTGTCAAAATCCACAAAAGCGGCATATTTATTATCACCAACGGTTATCACATTCGAAGGTGAACCCTTTCGTTTCTGGGAAATAAAATCCGCAATCAACTGCTTATTGAAATTTCCATTTTCATCCGAAAGTACTAGCTTCGCATAGGGGTTGAACCATTCAATATGATCGTTCTCATCAAAAGTAATAACCCCAACAGGCATCTTTCCGAGAAGGGTCTTCAGAGAATCTTCAACATCCTGATTCAGTTCATCTAATTGCTCTATTTCTAAGGACTCATATGTTGTCTTTTGGTAATGCAATAAGGCAACAACTACTACCATAATAATAAAAAGCGCAAAAATGAGTGCAGACTCCGATTTTAGTACGCGAACAAAAATAGTAGCAATTCCAAAAAGAATTAGCCCAATCATTACAAGATGAATCGTTGCAAAGTGAAATCTTTTCATATAAAACCTCTTAATCTAACAATTATAACATAAAAAAGCCTTAATTAAAAGGCTTTTAAACGTGTTAGCACCGTTAGTCTACTTTCCTGCGGGCCTTATTATTACCTTCAAGATAAACCATCAAAATTGAGATATCTGCTGGGTTGACCCCTGAAATACGACTCGCTTGACCAATGGTCTCAGGATTGATTTTCTTAAATTTTTGACGAGCTTCGGTAGCAATGGAATCAATAGCATCCCAATCAATATTTTTCGGAATCCTCTTTTCTTCCATACGCTTCATCTTAGCTACTTGATCCAAAGCTTTATTGATATAACCTTCGTACTTGATTTCGGTCTCAAGCAACTCTATAATCTTAGCGTCCAAATCTTCTGCAGCTGGGCCCACAAACTGAGTAGCTGTGGCGTAATCAATCTCTGGTCTACGCATAAACTCTTTAGCTGTCATGGCATCTGTCAATGGCTTAAAGCCTAGAGCTTGAATTTTTTCATTCGTTTCTTTAATAGGTTTTAATTTTTCTTTTGACAGACGTGTCAACTCGCTGTCAAACTGATTTTTCTTAATTTCAAAGATACTCCAACGTTCATCGTCAACCAAACCAACTTCTCGACCAATAGGTGTCAAGCGCATGTCAGCATTATCATGACGTAATATGAGACGATACTCTGCGCGTGATGTCAATAAACGATATGGCTCCAAAGTTCCTTTCGTGACAAGATCGTCAATCATTACACCAATATAGGCATCACTACGTTTGAGAATAAGCTCAGGTTTACCTTGAACTTTAAGAGCCGCATTGATACCAGCAACTAGACCTTGACCTGCTGCCTCCTCGTATCCAGAAGTTCCGTTGGTCTGTCCTGCTGTAAAGAGACCTGAAATCAACTTCGTTTCAAGTGTTGCACGTAGTTGATGAGGGAGCACGATATCATATTCAATCGCATAACCAGTTCGCATCATCTCTGCCTTTTCGAGGCCTTTAATTGAGTGAATCAACTCTTTTTGAACATCTTCTGGCAGACTAGTCGACAGGCCTTGCACATAGACTTCTTCAGTCTCTCTTCCTTCAGGTTCAAGGAAAAGTTGATGGCGATTCTTATCGGCAAATCGGACAATTTTATCTTCAATTGATGGACAATAACGAGGTCCTACACCCTTGACAATACCTGAAAACATTGGGGCACGGTGCAAATTATTATTGATAATATCGTGGCTCTCTTGATTCGTATAAGTTAGCCAACAAGGAATTTGATCCTGAAGATAATCTTCATCCTTCGACAAGAATGAAAAATGATTCGGCTTTTCGTCACCTGGTTGAATTTCAGTTTCTTCGTAATTAATTGATGATGCCTTGACACGAGGAGGGGTCCCTGTTTTAAATCTTCCTATCTCAAGGCCAAGATCCCTCAAGTTATCTGCCAATGTAACAGATGCAAGACTGTTATTAGGACCTGAAGAATATTTGAGCTCACCTAGGATAATTTCACCGCGCAAAGCCGTTCCTGTTGTTACAACAACCGCTTTAGCTCCATATTTTTGATTTGTGGCTGTTCTTACACCAACTACCTTACCATCTTCAACAAGAATTTCATCAACCATGGACTGACGGAGAGTCAGGTTTTCCTGACGCTCAACTGTATGCTTCATTGTCATAGCATACAAGGCTTTATCGGCTTGTGCACGTAAAGCTCTGACAGCAGGTCCCTTACCGGTATTCAACATTTTCATCTGAATATAAGTTTTATCAATATTTTTACCCATCTCTCCACCAAGGGCATCAATCTCACGGACAACAATCCCCTTGGCAGATCCCCCAATAGAAGGATTACATGGCATAAAAGCCAACATCTCTAGGTTAATAGTCGCTAATAAAACCTTACATCCCATGCGGGCTGCAGCTAAGCTAGCTTCCACACCAGCGTGACCAGCACCAACAACAATTACATCAAAATTTTCATCAAACTCGTAAGACATTTTTTAGATTTATGCAGTGATTTACAATCAACTGCCCATCCTTTCCTTGTTTTTTCCTACAAAAATAGCCAAAACTCCAGAAAACTGTACGCAAAAACGCACAATTCTCATGAGCTTTGACCATCATGACTATTGTTAAAGTTATTTTATCAAATCAAATCGTTTTGTCAATGAAAATCACTATTTAATCAAGGTCTGAACACTGACGATAATCATCTGTATACCTATGGAGAATAGTAAAAGTCCCATCATTTTCGTTATAATTTTCATCAAATTTTCTCCCAAGAAGCCTGCAATTTGCTTTGCACTTCTTAACAGGAGATAAGTGATGACACATAGTAGAGCAAAAGCAACTACGGTTATCAGTTGATTCTGCAAACCTCCATTAGCCAGACTTAAAGCAGTTGTAATTGTACCTGGTCCTGCAAAAAGTGGCATTGCAAGAGGAGAAATAGCAATAGACATTGGGTCTGAATTTACTGCTTGCTGCTCCATTCCTTTATAGCTAGGTGAATGATTACCATTAATCATATGATAACCGATAACAGCCACTAATATTCCGCCAGCAATTCTGAAAGAAACAATTGTAATTCCAAATACTTTAAAAATGAAATCTCCTGAAAAGATAAAAACAGTTATAATAACAAAGGCAATCAAAAGACTCCTAAAAGCAATTTTTCGTGAAATTTTTTGACTATCATCTGCTACTAAAGCCATGTAAGCAGGAAGATTTGAAATTGGGTTCATTATAGCGAAAAATGCCATAAATGCATAAAAAAATTGAGAACTCATCGTTTTTACTTAACTCCTTAACTCCAGTTAGATATACTGACAAACTTTTCCGTCTTTATACGCTTGGTCAATAATACCGCCGCCCAAACATTCCTGACCATCATAGAAAACAACGGCTTGACCAGGTGTAATAGCACGCTGAGGTTCAGCAAAAATAACCTCTGCTTTATCACCCTTAACCTTTACAGTAACTTTACTATCAGGTTGACGATAACGGAATTTTGCTGTGCATTCCATTTCAAATTCTTCTGACATATCTCGAGTAAAGTGAATCATTGAAGCGTCAAGTGAAGTTGACATCAATGACTCATGGTGGAAACCTTGACCTACGTAAAGAATATTTTTAGAAAGATCTTTCCCTACTACAAACCAAGGAGCATTATCTCCGCCTTTTTGGCCACCAATACCCATACCACCACGTTGACCAATGGTATAATACATGAGTCCGTTGTGTTCACCCATATCACGACCATCTACAGTCATCATACGACCTTTTTGAGCTGGTAAGTATTGACTAAGAAACTCTTTAAAGTTTTTTTCACCAATAAAACAAATGCCTGTTGAATCTTTTTTCTTGGCTGTTGCAAGACCTGCACGTTCAGCAATCTCACGAACTTCTGGCTTTTGTAGATGTCCTAAAGGAAACATCGTTTTCTGCAACTGCTCTTGCGAAAGTTGACTAAGGAAGTAGGTTTGATCTTTATTGTTATCTGCACCACGCAACATATGGACAATGCCGTCTTCATCGCGAACAACTTGAGCGTAATGTCCTGTAGCCACATAATCCGCTCCCAATGTCATCGCATAATCTAAGAAAGCCTTAAACTTGATTTCCTTATTACACATAACGTCTGGATTAGGGGTACGGCCTGCACGGTACTCTGCTAAGAAATACTCAAATACACGATCCCAGTACTCTTTTTCAAAGTTGACAGAGTAATAGGGGATACCAATCTGATCAGCTACTGCTGCTACATCTTTATAATCTTCGGTTGCTGTACACACACCAAATTCATCTGTGTCATCCCAGTTTTTCATGAAAACACCGATTACATCATAACCTTGCTCTTTTAAAAGTAAGGCTGTTACTGATGAATCAACGCCACCACTCATACCGACAACAACACGTGTTTTTGAATTATCAGTCATAGATAACTCCTCCCATCAAATAAAAATTAACATAGACTTGAAGGGTCTAGTTATTCAAATATCGATTTGAAGGTCGATTTTGAAGCGTAAAAGCACGCAAGCTTAATTATATCATGATTAAAGAATAATGCAAAAAGGTTACCACTAGGCAACCTTTTTGATACTTATTTTTGTGTAAAGCCACTGTAAACCTATTACTACCAAGACTATTATTGGAATCAATAACGCTACAAATAGCCATCCTGGCTCCTTATAACTTAATAAAAGTTTATTTTGTCCTTCTTGTGAGGAAACGGTCGGTGTACCAATCGTTGACAAGTCATAGTCATCCTTGTCTAGTTCTTTACCATTTAGTGTCAAGATAGAATCTTTATAGACAACTATCGGTAGATTCAGTTCCTCCCCATCAGCAGCCTGCCAAGTTAATACAAGATAACCATCTTCGAGTAGCTTTTCTGCCTTCTGATTCGTAACGATATTTTCGTAATAAAGATCATAAGTGTTCTGCTTACCTATTGTCCCATAAATAGGTACGTAATCTGGTGTGGGTTTGACAACTAAATTTAAAAACTGTGACAAGTCACTGTCATTCATGGTAAGACTTATCGTCTGATAATCTCCTTCAACGTAAGTATGTTTAACAATGGAAATAAGTTCACCATCTTGTGCCGCCGTTTTTACACGATCGGTAGTATCCATCATGTTCTGAATAAGACCAACACCCGCAAAGGCAAAGAGTAAAACAGCAATACTTTTTCGCCAGTTTACAAATCGCGTGACCGTTAACCCCGTAATTGCTAAAAGTAAAATAGTGGCAGGAACAAAGAATCTAAATGGAAATTGAATCAGTTCAGCAAATGTATTTCCATTTTCTACTAGATACTGCCACGGAAAAAGACCTGTCGACAAGAAGAAGAAGACAAAATAAATAAAATGTAGTATTTTTTTCCATCTAGCAAATTTCTTCCAATTCAAAACAGCGTAAAGAAACTGTAAAATGAGTAACACCATTAAAGAAATTGGAGTATATAGCCAGTATCTTGCTGTTCCATCTATCCCATTCTTACCTATTTCTCTATTTATAAATGGATCTAAGAGATGATTAGTCCCTCTCAAATATAGGAGTACTAACCAGACATTGACAGTCAGTAAGAGGAACAAAATGACTGCTATAAGGACTTGTACGAAGGTTTCCTTTTTCTTAGCTATAGGAGACTTTACAAAAGTGTAAAGATAAAAAGGAAGATACATCATCACTAATATCAAAGCACTGAGTACGTGAACCTGAAAAATCAATGCCATAGATAAGGCAAGTCTAATTGGTTCTACTTTTTGATAAAAGACATAGTGAATTGCCGGAATAAAACAAAAAGGTAGTAATGCTGCTCCCCAACTAGAGAAACCCTGACGCATCGTCCAGTATTGGATAGAGAATGTTGTCGCATAGAGTAAACCTAGTGACAAGGCAATGTTTGTCTTAACTTTACACTGCTTGAGCAAGGCATACATTGAGGACTCAGCTAGTATATGTAGTAATACCCTTGACACAATCTGATAACGAAACCAAGTGCGACTTATTAAAATAAGCCCTCCTTGTAAATAGGCAAAAAAAGGACCGTAAAGAGCATTGACAATGCGGCCTGACTGTTGGAATCCATATAAAGATAAAAAGTAAGAAAAGTTACCATTTTTTAGTTGCATAGCAGCTTCATAGAACCTGTTATAGTGAAAGATGGAATCTGAACCTAAAATGACTTTTCTTGTAAATAGTTGTGGTGTAACCAATAACACAGCAAAAGCTATAATAATAAGAGAAACCCACAACTTTTCTCTTAATTTAAAAATTTGTTTCATTGCTATACCTTTCATTCCTATTATAACAAAAAGCTCTATAAAACATATTACCTACATCCAAATTAAAAAGCTGAGAGTATGCTCCCAACTTCTATTAATATTTAATATTAGTAATTCCAAGCTGACAAACCTTGTGCGTTATAGGCATTCAAGGCTGATTGAATTTGATCCTCAACTGTTGCAGTAGAGCCCCATCCAGGCATTGTTTGAAAAAGACCTGATGCACCTGAACCATTTGCTGCAGTATGATCACCATTTGACTCACGCGCAATAATTGACTCCCAAGTTGACTGAGGAACACCAGTAGCTGCTGCCATCTGTGCCGCTGCATAAGAACCAACTTCTCCTGCAGTGTTACCATTTGAGAGAACAACTGACCCGCTACCAGTTGCAGCAACCGAAGGAGCTGTTCCAGTATTTTGAGTCGACGTAGTATCAGTATTCGTTGAAACAGCGCTTGTAGTAGTATCTAACTGAGACTTTTCAGCTGCTTCTACCGATTCTCCTGTTGTTTCTGACTGAGGCTTACTTTCTTCAACCTTTTCTTTGTTAGCTTTATTCTCTTTGCTTGAGCTAATTTCTGTTGATTTAACTAAATCTGCTGTCGATTCTGACGTTGTTGATGCTGTTGAAGGTGCTGGGGTAACAGAATCTGAAAATGCATTAACCAACCCTTTATTAATTAGTGTAGAAAGTGATACTGCCAAAATGACAATAAAACTTGTTACAATTGCTACTGGTACCGCCAATGATTTCTTCGCTGCTAATTTGATACGGCGTCCCTTATAACTTTTTTTTAACATAAATCCCTCCTAGTTAATTCTAGTTACATTCATCATAACTTAGTAATATTACTGCCGATTATTTGTATTATGTCTAATGTTACAATGATTTATCATTTTAATAAAAAAATGCCAAGAATCTGGCATTTTCCCCTTATTTGTATGAGGTTTTACAAGTTTTCCTCATAAGGCAGTAATAATGATTTAGTACCAACCATTAGCATTCCAGAAAGCAAGAGCTGCTGTCCATGAACCATAACGGCTTGCTACATAATTATCTGCTACCTTTTCTTGATTTTCAGGAGACAAGTCTCCGTTCAAATATGATGATGCTAATTGGTAACGTCCATAATATTGCCCATTTTGAGCTGTATAGCTACCGCTTGACTCACGTTGTGCGATTTCTTCTTTGGCAGCTGCCTCTGAAGAAGAAAGATTTGTATTGGTTGCTTGAGTATCTTCACTTTGTGTAGACTCTGTTGATTGTGTTGATTCAGCAGCTGCTTCTGTTGTAGCTGTTGTAGCTGAAGGTTCTGTAGTCTCTTCAGTTGTTTCATTAATTGTTAAGTTTTGACCAATAGAAATCTTATTGGCGTCTTGAATACCGTTTTTTGAAACGATTTCATCTACGGTCGTACCATTTTTCTTAGCAATAGCTGAAAGTGTATCGCCTTTTTGAACTGTGTAAGTTTCTGCATTAGCTAAAGCTGTTGCCCCAAGTGTTGCTACTGTAACAAGTCCAAAAAGACCTAATTTTTTAGTGTTAGATGTATTCTTTTTTTGCATGATGATGCTCCTTTATCTATTTATAGTCCAATCCATATTAGTCAAAGATTTTAAGTTATTTTATTGTTTATGACTAATAGGTAAATCAACTGGCTTACTCTATACAGGGATTTCTCAATCCAGATTAAGCTGAAGAACTATAACCATGTATCTATGATACCTTGGAAATATAACATCCCCTTGTTAGGGATATTAAAAATATTACAAGTAGGTTGGGATTAGACGAAAAAAGAACGCCTACGTGGGCGTCCATCTATAACTTCTAGGTCTTAAGACCTAGTTTTTATTTATCTCAACGAGTTAACTCTTAAGATAAAAAAGCATTAATCCTAAAGCTAAAATAGCAATAATTGATAAGGTATCTCGACCATTCCATGAAAGTCGACGATATTTTGTTCGTCCTTCACCACCTTGATAGCCTCGTGCTTCCATAGCAATCGCCAGAGCATCTGCTCGTTTAAAGCTTGATGCAAACAAAGGAATTAAAATAGGTATTATTGACCGTACCTTTTGAATAATATTTCCTTCACCAAAGTCAACACCACGCGCCTTTTGAGCATTCATAATACGAGTCGTATCATCCATCAAAGTTGGTACAAAACGTAGACTCAAAGATAGCATTAAACCAATTTCATGTGCTGGCACTCTGAAAACAGTAAGAGGTTTTAAAAGTGATTCAACTGCATCAGATAAACTTAAAGGTGTTGTCGTTAGAGTAAGTAGGGTGGAAAAACTAATAATGAGGATAAATCTAAGGAATATCATCCAACCTTGATTTAAACCGACTTCCGTAATCTTTAAAAAGCCGATAGACCAAAGCACACTCCCTTTTGTATTGAAGAAAACTTGAAATAGGGTAGAAAATAAAATAATCCAAATCATTGGTTTGATTCCACCTAAAAAGAAACCAAGTTTTATTTTAGACAAGAAAACCAAGAAAAGTGTAAATAAAGTTATTACAGCATAAGTTAAAGGATTATTAGCCCAAAAGATAATAACAATATAAATCAACATGGCTAATAATTTACTTCTAGGATCTAATCGGTGTATAAAAGAGTCCCCAACAATATAACGTCCAATAATTAACTTATCCATGCGACACCACCTCTACGAATTCCTCGATTGTAATAGGGAGACTTTCAAATTGATAACCTTTTTCTTGTAGCTGTAGCGCAAACTCTGTGATTTTAGGAACACCTAACTGCTTTTCTTTAAGAAAAGTAACCTTTTGAAAAACATCTTTAGGAGCTCCTGACAACACTAGTTGCCCTTTTTCCATAACATTCACAGCTGTCGCATAATCGGCAACATCATCCATCAAGTGGGTTACTAAAACAATCGTCATTCCAGAAAGATGTAACTCCTTAAAGAGAGACATCAATTCCTTCCGGCCCTGTGGATCTAGACCGGCAGTTGGTTCATCCAGCACTAGAATATCTGGTTGCATAGCTAGAATCCCTGCGATGGCAACACGTCGCATTTGTCCCCCTGATAAATCAAAAGGATTCTGTCCATGAAACTCTTCCGGGAGTCCAACTAATTTTAGACTTTCAATAGCACGTTGTTCTGCTTCTTCCTTAGAAACTCCGAAATTTTGAGGTCCAAAGGCAACATCTTCTAAAACAGTTTCTGCAAATAACTGACTTTCTGGAAATTGGAAAACTAAACCTACCTTCTTACGAACTGGTTTTATGTCCTTATTCTTTGATTGACTGGTTATGATCGTATCATCAACTTGAACCTGACCACTAGTGGGTAAATAAAGGCCATTCAAGAGCTGCATAATAGTAGATTTACCACTTCCTGTATGTCCAATAAAGGCCGTATATGAACCATCTTTTATCGTCGTCGTCATATCAAAAAGGGCACGCCCCTCAAAAGGAGTACCCGCTTGATAGATATAACTTACATTTTTGAGAGAGATTCCCATAGTTGTTCTACCAATTCCTTTTCTGTCAGATAGTCTTCACAATCTATCAGACCTTTATTTCTTAGCTTTTGAGTTAATAATGCACTAAAAGGGATATCTAAACCTAAGTCAACTAACTCTGAGCCTCTACTAAATAGTTCACGAGGACTTGAAACAGACTCCACTTTACCTTTTTTCAAAACCAAAACACGGTCACTCAAAGCGACCTCATCGAGATCATGAGTAATTGATAAAACAGTCATTCCGTATTCTTTACGAATAGCTTTAATAGATTGAATCAATTCCTGGCGACCTTCCGGGTCAAGCATGCTAGTTGCCTCATCCAAAATCAAAATAGATGGTCTCATAGCTACAATACCTGCGATAGCCACACGTTGTTTTTGGCCTCCAGATAATCTAGCTGGCTCTCTATCCTTAAATTCTGACATTCCCACAAATTCCAGAGCCTCTTGAACTCTTGAAGCCATTTCTTCATAGGGAACACCTTTATTTTCAAGACCAAAAGCAACATCATCTTCAACAGTTGCCCCAACAAATTGATTATCTGGATTTTGAAAGACCATACCAATCTTATCACGGATATCCCAGACATTGTCTTCTGTTAATTCTTGACCATCAACAATAATCTGCCCAGACTCTGCCACTAATAGTCCGTCAATAAGACGTGCTGTCGTGGATTTTCCAGAACCATTATGCCCTACAATGGATAACCATTCCCCACGTTTCACGTGAAACGATACATCATCAAGAATATAGGATGGTTGATCTTGATGATATTTAAACTTTAAATTTTTTATTTCAATCATTGATTTATCGTACTATTTGAAAGTATCCTTAAATAAGAAACCTGCACCTTTGAAATAATCATAGCCTGAGTAAATTGTAAAGAACAAAGCAATATAAAGCATAATTGTTCCTACAAAATGCAGATGACACAATAATAGAATAATAGATAACATCTGGGTCACTGTCTTAATCTTACCAGGCATAGCTGCAGCGAGAACTGTACCACCGTTCTCCACTAATAAAAGACGAAGACCTGTGACTGCAAGCTCACGACAGATAATAACTGAAACCACCCAGGCTGGCGCTTGATTAATACCGACTAACATAATAAATGCTGACATCACTAGCATCTTATCTGCCAATGGATCTGCAAATTTCCCAAAATTAGTAACAACATGCCATTTTCGTGCCAAATAGCCATCTAAATAATCTGTAATACTGGCAATAGCGAAGACAACCGCCGCAGCAATATGCATGACATTACTTGACGCAAGTGATGTCATCAGTAAAAAGATAGGAATCAAAATAATTCTAGCAAGTGTCAATAAATTAGGTAAATTTTCTTTTTTAAACATTTCTTCTCGATTCTATTGGATTCTTAATGTGAGGTAGCTAGGGGTATTTTTATCTAATTGAGATAAATCAAGTGACTCCCCATTTACCTTTAGAGTTACTTTTGAAGATTGAGCAATAATAATTTGAGTTGGTTTAGTTTTATCAGAAAAATCTAAAGAGTATTTTGAATTTTTCGTTTTTGAAAGGAGGTAACTCTCTGAAGTATCTGAGTTATCTACTGAAAACCATGTGTCATCACTATCTTTTGATAACTCCACATCTAAAACTACTGAAGAATTTACATTGGAGAAATCAACCATTAGTTGATTTCCTTGAGTTGTCGTTGTTACATTTGCCCCTGAAACGGTAACCTCAGAAATGCTTCGTGACGATTTAGCCTTACTAGCCGTTGATAGATGATTAACTGTAGAGATAGTATTCGGTTTTATCACATGAGGTTGATTAGAAAGATGTCTAATAATAATATAACCTACTGAACAAATGATAAGTAACGAAACCGCACTAAGAATTAGTAAAGGTAGATAGTTAGACTTTCTTTTTTCTTCACGTTTATGCTTTAAAAAGCGTGACATAGGAGCTTTGGTAGCTAAGCTTTCTTCCTTACGTTCAACTGTTTTCTTTTCTTTTTTTAGTTTTTGCTCGTTCTGTCTCTGCTCCTCAAACAGACGCTTTCCATCTAAACCAACCGAAGTGGCATACTTTTCAAGCGCTTCTTTCTGAATGTCCTCTGGCAAAGCTTTAAGTTGATCCATTTCCATAGCCAGAAGAAACTGAGCTTCTACTCCAGAAATTTTTTCTACATCATATAAACTTAATTCTTTCTTTATACGTGCTGCACGTAATTGCTCACCTAGAGAGTGTAACTTCATTTTTCCCCTTTCTAATATTCTTCTTTGTTTTCGTGTCTCTATTATAGCAAATAATCACTTATTTAGGGAAGACAACAAAATCGGTAATCTCTATATTTGAGAGATAGTGATTCAAAAAATCCTTCAAATCCTTGGAAGTAATGCTCATCAGTTCCTGACCAAAATCAAAGTATGTTTTATCATTCTCAAAATAAGCTAAATACTGACTTCCTAAATTCTGGATATTATCTAGACTACGTAAAAATTCACCATACAAAGCTTTCTTTTGCAAATCCAATGCTTCTTCCGTCAACAATCGTTTTTTATCTGCCGATGTCATCACCTGACGAATTAAACTTGACATACGAATCGGTTCTGCAGTGTCCATAGTCATAATGACAAATGAATATCGATTAGATACCTCGTATTCAATTGACACAGACTCGTCTATTTTTCCTTCAGCATACCAATTTTGATAATAAGGAGACGTCCAGCCAAACAGTAAATTGAACAATAACTGTACCAGTATGTTTTCTCTCATACGATTATCAGTAAAAGGAACACTCTTAAAACCAATGGCTAGTTTTGAGATGAATATCTCCATTTGGAGACTATCTAATTTTTGGATATCTGACTCAATGAGGTGCTTTTCTTTCTCGACTATTCTCTCAGGTGGTGTAAACTTACTTTGTTTTTCATTGACAAAAGTGTAAATATTTTCAACATCAAAATCGCCCACTAAGACGAGATGACAGCTTGCTGGTCTGTAAAAGCAATCAAAATTATCTTTTAAATCCTTTACAGTAATTTCTTCAATGCTATCAACACTTCCAGCAATGTCTTTATCTAATATAGTATTAGGATACAAACTTTGTAAACAACCTAGATAAGCTCTGTAGTCAGGATCATCCTGATACATATTTATTTCTTGTTCAATAATTCTTTTTTCATGGTTGACAGCATCTTCAGAACTTGTAAAGCTCGATGTAAACTTTAATAAAAGCTCTAAAGACTCCTCAAAGTGGTCAAGGGTAGAAAAATAATATGTTGTCTTCTCCAAGGTTGTAAAAGCATTGACATCAGCTCCAAGCTTGACAAAATCCAATGTCACATCCCTTCCCTGCTCATCCTCAAATAGCTTGTGTTCAAGAAAATGAGCAATACCTGCAGGGTAAGATTGTGACTCACCATCAATATAAAAGTGATTATCTAGCGCTCCAAAATTTGTTGACAAAAAGGCGGCTTTTTCTACAAATCCTTTTTTCTTAATGATTGATAAAGACATACCATTATCTAAAATTGCTGAATAAACTTCTTCATCAATTTTTTGATAATAACGTTTCTTCAAAGCAGCCATTCTAAGACACTCCTTCTAAAAAGAACAAACTCTGTAGCTTAACTTGACGTGCTACACGGCAAACATCTTTTTTAGTAACCTTCTCAATCTCATCTAACCAATTCTCCAATGAAAGACTTTTATCACCAAAAATCACCTTATTAAAACGTTGTTCCACTAATGTTAAGGCATGATCTTCAGAGAGTAGGGCATTCATTCGTATGATTTTTTTGGTTTGATTCAGGAGAGAACTTGAAAAACGTCCTAATTTAATGTAATTCAATTCTCTACTAATTCCTCGCATAGCCTGATTTCTATTAGATTTTTCAATTCCAGCGTAAACTTCCAGTAAACCTGTAAAGATATCAAATTGACTACTAATTGAATAAGCCAACCCTTCCTTTTCTCGAAGTGTTGTAAACAAGGCTGAATGGGCAAATTCACCGAACATGGCATTGAATACAATTAAAGCAAAGTAATCTTTATCTCCATATTGACACGGAAATTGGTACCCTAGCTGTAAAATAGATTGACTACTCTGTCTAGGATCTATCTTTTCTTTCACAACGTTGACATAAGGTTGACTATAGCTAAACTGTAAATCAACTTGACGTCCCTCCAAAGGAAAACGATGTAACGCTTGGAGTACTTGATAATCATCAAATTCTCCAACGATAAAGATATCAATACGATCTCTTGTCAACATGCTTTGAAATTCTTGATAAGCTGTAAACGAGGTCTCTACTTCAACAAGTTCTGCTTGACCATATTTGGGAACTTTCAATCCCTCGTTTACAAAATAAAGCTCTCTTCCTTTAACTTCACTGTAATAGTAATTATTCTCTGTATCAACGTCCAGGTAGGTCATTAAATTTTGTTTTTCTATGTCAAATACTTTATTTTGGTATTGAGCTACTCTTGACAGTGGCTTGTAAAGACACTCTTTCAAAAATCCTAGCACTTCCCAAAATAATCCTTCATTCGTAGGGATAAAAGCATCTTTCAGATATGTCAACTCGATGTCAACGCTATGTGTCAATCCTTTAGTTGACACTCTAGTTGACAACTGTGTTCCATAAAGAGAAGCTAGTCTCTCTTTAAAAGACTGTACTGTTGGATACGTCTGATTGGCTGTAGCCAACATTTGTGAAACTAGGGCTCGTTTAGCAATTGTTTGTTTATTCAAAGAACCTGTCATTCGAAAAACAATACGATTAGTTTTATATTTTTGTGTTGGAATGAAGTGTACATAGACACCATCAGCAATTTTCATTGATAACCTCTAAAAAGTTTATGCTTCCAATTATACCATTTTTATGCTATCTTATCTCAAGAGAAAGTTGAGGTACTATGGAATATAAATTATTTGATGAATACATCACACTGCAGGCACTTTTAAAAGAATTAAGTATCATTCATAGTGGCGGAGCTATAAAAGGTTTCTTGGCTAATAATACCGTTTTATTCAACGGTGAGGATGAAAAACGTCGTGGAAAAAAACTTCGTTATGGAGATGTTATTACCATTCCGTCTGAGGAACTTGAAATAACGATTGTAGCTCCAACGACAAATGAAATTGAAGAACATCAAAAAGAAGTCGCTGAAAAAGCACGTGTTGCTGCCATTGTTAAAAAAATGAATCAGGATAATAAAAAGAAACAAAAAGCACATCCGTCAAAAGAAAGCAATAAAACTAAACGACAACCCGTTCGTTTCCCAGGAACCTAACTATGTGGCTCGAAAAAATTGATATTCAACACTTTAGAAATTATACTGAAGCCTCTGTGAGCTTCTCACCTCATCTCAATATTTTTCTTGGTCGCAATGCCCAAGGAAAAACAAATATTCTTGAGGCCATCTATTTTCTAGCATTGACACGTAGTCATCGGACCCGTTCAGATAAAGAACTGATTCAATTTCAACAAAATACTCTCAAACTGAACGGCATCGTGCATCGTCATAGTGGGAAGCTACCTCTGGAAATCAGTTTATCTAATAAAGGACGCATAACAAAGGTTAACCACCTCAAACAAGCTAAATTATCCGATTATATCGGTCACATGACTGTGGTGCTATTTGCTCCTGAGGATTTACAACTTGTAAAAGGATCTCCAAGCCTGAGACGTAAATTTATAGATATTGATTTAGGACAGATTAAGCCTGTTTATCTCTCAGACTTATCAAGTTATAATCATGTACTCAAACAACGTAATGCCTATCTCAAATCTACTGACAATGTAGACATTAATTTCCTCTCAGTGTTAGATGAACAGCTTTCCGATTTTGGAGCACGAGTTATCGAACATAGACTAGAATTTATCAAGCAATTAGAGGAGGAGGCAGATAGACATCATAGTAACCTCTCAAATCAGATAGAGCGCCTTAAAATCTCCTACGAATCTAATATCCCACTGGAAAATAACAAAGTTATTCGCGAATCATTTTTAACCACGTTAAAGCAAAATCACAAAAGAGATATCTTCAAAAAGAACACTGGTGTTGGTCCACATAGGGATGATTTGACATTTTACATCAATGACATGAACGCATCTTTCGGCAGTCAGGGGCAGCAACGTAGCCTCATTCTTTCTTTAAAAATGGCTGAGATTGCTCTGATAAAAAAAGTAACAGGTGAATTTCCTATTCTTCTCCTCGATGATGTCATGAGTGAGCTTGACAATCACCGTCAACTTAAACTGTTAGAAAGTATTGACGAAGAGGTTCAAACCTTCATGACGACAACTTCACTTGATCATCTGAGTAACCTACCACCTGATTTAAAGACCTTCTTAGTTAAGAATGGTGATATTTATGAAAAACAAGTCGATTAAACGACTTGTTTTTCTATTTTTCGTGATTGACACATGTGACAATCGTCGCCCAATAAGTTGTCAACTTTTTTTCGTCCAACCCTCTACTGACGGTTTTAACCACGTAAACGTGATGTAAACTTATCGTAAACATCACTGTAAACAAAAAGTACTTACCTGAGATAAGTACTTTTTGTTTATTAATGAGCTGAGTAGTTAGGCGCCTCGTTGGTAATTTGAACATCATGAGGGTGACTTTCAATAAGCCCTGCACCTGACATTTCAACAAACTGAGCTTTGTCATGTAAAGCCTGGATATCTTCTGCACCTGTATAACCCATACCTGCACGGATACCGCCAATCAATTGGAATACGATATCAGCAGCAGAACCTTTATAAGCTACACGGCCTTCAATTCCTTCTGGAACAAGTTTATTCGCTTCGTTAACTGCACCTTGGAAGTAACGATCGCTTGATCCCTTCTTCATAGCTGCAATTGATCCCATACCACGGTAAGACTTGTATTTACGACCTTGAAAAATCTCAGTTTCACCTGGTGCTTCATCAGTACCAGCAAACATAGAACCAAGCATTACAGCATTACCACCTGCTGCAAGAGCTTTTACAATATCACCTGAGTATTTGATACCACCATCAGCAATAATTGTTTTTCCGTATTCACGCGCAACACTTGCAGCATCGTAAATAGCAGTGACTTGAGGAACACCTACACCCGCAACCACACGTGTTGTACAAATAGAACCTGGTCCGATACCTACTTTAACGACATCAACACCTGCTTCATAAAGTGCACGCGCACCTTCAGCTGTTGCAATATTTCCTGCAATCAAAGTACGATCTGGGAAGTGGGCACGAATTTCAGCAATTTTACGAAGAACACCTGCTGAATGACCATGTGCAGTATCAATGACAATAGCATCTGCGCCTGCTCCAAATAGAGCTTCTGCACGTTCAAAGGTATCAGAAGTAACCCCTACAGCACCTGCGACCAAAAGACGACCGAATTCATCCTTAGCTGCATTAGGAAACTCGATAACTTTTTCGATATCCTTAATAGTAATGAGTCCTGACAAACGACCTTCTTCATCAACTAGAGGTAGCTTTTCAATACGATGCTCATGAAGAATACTTTCAGCTGTTTCAAGATCTGTTCCAACTGGCGCAGTGACCAATTTTTCAGAAGTCATGTGTTCTGAAATTGGAGTATCGTAATTAGAGATAAAACGCATATCACGGTTTGTGATAATACCAACCAATTTACGATTTTCAAGTGTCTCAACAATTGGAACCCCTGAAATACGGTAACGTTGCATCAACTCTTCAGCTTCAGCAACTTTATTTTCAGGCGTTAAGAAGAATGGATCAATGATGACACCATTTTCAGAGCGCTTTACTTTTCGAACTTCTTCAGCTTGTTCCGCAATAGACATATTTTTGTGAATGACACCCAAACCACCTGCACGAGCAATTGAGATAGCCATCTTACTATCTGTTACCGTATCCATGGCTGCAGTGATAATTGGGATATTTAATGTCAAATTTTTAGCCAATTTCGTCTTCAAGTTGACGTTGTTTGGTAGAACATGACTTTCCGCAGGAATAAGCAATACGTCATCAAAAGTGTAACCTTTTTTCAAGAATTTAGTGTCCCAATTTGACATTATAATCGTCCTCTTTTCTCAAAGTTTTGAGGTACAGAAACCCCAGTCTATTTTTTAATTGATAATATCATATCATGCTAAAATGATTTGTCAACAGATTTCGCATAAGATTCTAAGAAAACCTTTTTCCAAATAAAAATAGGGCCCCAGATTATCTTGAGTCCCTACTTTCTATTTCTTAGAAATAATTAATTCCCATTGCTTCTTTTACTTCTGCCAATGTTTGTCCAGCAACTTCACGCGCTGCTTGACTACCTTTTTCAAGCATACGGAAAACTTCTCCCATATCCTTGGCATATTCTAAACGACGTTCACGAATTGGAGCTAACTCACGTTCTAAGATTTCTAGAAGATAACGTTTTGTCTTCACATCTCCTAAACCACCTCGTTGATAATGTTCTTTCATTTCAGCAATTGTAGTAGCATCCTCTTCGCGACCAAAGATATCAAGATAATGGAAAACCATATTACCTTCAATTTGGCCTGGATCTTCCACACGAATATGATTTGGATCCGTATACATGCTCATGACTTTTTTACGAACAGTGTCCTCATCATCTGAAAGGAAGATACCATTACCCAAGGATTTAGACATCTTAGCATTACCGTCTAGACCTGGAAGGCGTCCTGCAGCTTCATTTTCAGGGTAGATTCCCTCTGGCTCAACCAAAATATCACAATTATAAGTATGATTGAAGCTACGTGCAATTTCACGTGTCTGCTCAATCATTGGCTTTTGGTCATTACCTACAGGAACATAATTTGCTTTAAAGGCCGTGATATCAGCTGCCTGAGAAATTGGATAAACTAGAAAGCCTGTTGGAATCGATTCTCCGAAACCTTTTTGAGCAATTTCCGTCTTAACCGTTGGGTTACGCTCTAAACGTGCCAATGAAACTAGGTTCATATAATACATAGTCAACTCAGCCAACTCAGGAATCTGACTTTGAATGAAAATAGTTGACTTCGCTGGATCCAAACCTACAGAGAGATAATCTAAAGCAACATTCCTAATTGATTCTTTGATGATCTCTGACTCTTTTGCGTGATCCGTAAGAGCTTGCTGATCAGCCAAGAAGACAAACATGTTATATTTATCTTCGTTTTGTAAAAGGACACGATTTTTTAAACTACCAACATAGTGTCCTAGATGAAGTTTCCCTGTTGGACGGTCTCCCGTCAAAATAATAGGTTTCGTCATATAATTACCTCTCTAATACAAAAAAATCCCCACGCAAAAACATGCGTGAGGGCGTTAATCACTTTTGATACGCGGTACCACCTCAGTTGATAACTCTTTCTGAAGTTATCATCTCAAACCTTCTCAACAAAGAAGTTGCACGATAAGGGGTGCCAAACCTAACGTTTATGTGTTCACGTTAATTGTCAATTCTCTTCAGCCCATTCATCCCACCTTCATACTGGTTTTCAGCAACCACCAGCTCTCTATAAAAAAGGATAGAATTACTCTTCTGATGACTATTATTCTACATTGTTTTATCTATTTTTGTCAAGATTATGTTTCTAGTTTCACGTGAAACACAACCTCAGATACAACCAAAATAGTCATTACTTGACGGAAACTTAAAAAGACTTGATAATAAGAATATCATTTCTAGGAGATAATATATGAAACGTCGAATAATAGATATACTTTTAGTTACACTCGGTTCTTTTATTGCTGCGGTTGGCTATAACTCACTTTTAGTTAAGAATAATATTGCTTCAGGTGGTGTCGGAGGGCTAGCCATTAGTTTAAACGCCCTTTTTGGTTGGAATAATGCTAACTTCGTCTTAGCAACAACCATCCCTTTGTTAATTTTATGTTGGTTCTTTCTTGGTCGCGAAGTTCTCCTAAAAACCTTCTATGGGTCTCTTGTCTTCCCAACTTTTATTAAATTAACTGAGGGCTTACCTACACTCACCAAACAACCTTTGTTGGCTGCTATTTTTGGTGGGATTGTATTAGGTCTAGGACTAGGAATAGTCTTTTATGGAAATTCCTCAACTGGAGGAACTGGAATTATCACACAAATTCTCAACAAATATACGCCACTCCCACTAGGAATGGTACTACTTATTGTCGATGGAATCATTGTCGCAATCAGTGCTATTGCCTTTCCTCCTGATACTGTTATGTATTCCATTCTCTCACTTGGAGTTGTTTCTCTTACAATTGATAAAATGATGGTCGGACTCAATTCATCACGAAATCTTCTAATCATTTCGCAAAATAGTGAACAAATCCTAAACTACATCACTAGAGTGGCTGATCGAGGAGCAACAAAAATCCCAGTTCTTGGTGGACATACCGGACATGCACAAAATATGATTATGACTACCTTGTCAACTCATGAGGTTCCAAAAGTCCAAGAAGAAATCCAAAAAATAGATGAAACTGCCTTTATCGTCATTGTTCCTGCTTCTACAGTTATGGGACGTGGATTTAGCCTCCAAAAAGATTATCAAAGAGTTCCAAACGACTTTATTAATCCCTTATAAAATCAATTGAAATAAAGTCTAATTTCTCGTAAAATAGTAATTAAGAATAAAAATAAAGGATATTATATGCTTACTGTATCGGATGTATCGCTTCGCTTTAGCGATCGTAAACTTTTTGATGATGTTAATATTGCTTTCACACCTGGCAATACTTACGGTCTTATCGGTGCCAATGGTGCTGGTAAATCAACCTTTTTAAAAATTTTAGCTGGTGATATTGAACCAACTACTGGACACATCTCTCTTGGACCTGATGAACGTCTTTCTGTCCTTCGTCAGAACCACTTTGACTATGAAGAAGAACGTGTCATTGATGTTGTTATCATGGGGAATGAGCGCCTCTACGATATCATGAAAGAAAAAGATGCCATCTACATGAAAGAAGATTTTTCAGATGAAGATGGTGTTCGTGCTGCCGAATTAGAAGGTCTCTTTGCTGAATTAGGCGGTTGGGAAGCTGAAAGTGAGGCCTCTCAATTACTTCAAAATCTAAATATCTCAGAAGACCTCCACTATCAAAACATGAGTGAATTAGCTAATGGTGACAAGGTGAAAGTCCTCCTAGCAAAAGCACTCTTTGGTAAACCTGATGTACTTCTTCTTGACGAACCTACCAACGGTCTTGATATTCAGTCAATCTCTTGGCTTGAAGATTTCTTGATTGATTTTGAAAATACTGTTATTGTCGTATCCCATGACCGTCACTTCTTGAACAAGGTATGTACGCATATGGCCGACCTTGACTTTGGTAAAATCAAACTCTATGTTGGTAACTATGACTTCTGGAAACAATCTTCAGAATTAGCTGCTCGCTTGCAGGCTGACCGTAATGCCAAAGCAGAAGAAAAAATCAAAGAACTTCAAGAGTTCGTTGCACGTTTCTCTGCCAACGCTTCAAAATCTAAACAAGCGACTTCTCGTAAGAAAATGCTCGATAAAATTGAGCTAGAAGAAATCGTCCCATCAAGTCGTAAATATCCATTCATCAATTTCAAAGCAGAGCGTGAAATCGGTAATGACCTTTTAACAGTTGAAAATCTCACTGTTAAGATGGATGGTGAGACTATTCTTGACAACATTAGTTTCATCTTACGACCAGGAGATAAAACTGCCATCATCGGTCAAAACGATATTCAAACAACTGCATTGATTCGTGCTCTTGCCGGTGATATTGACTACGAAGGTACAATCAAATGGGGTGTTACTACTAGCCGTTCTTACCTTCCAAAAGATAATTCTAAGGAATTTGCCTCTGGTGAATCTATCCTTGAATGGCTTCGTCAATTCGCAGAAAAAGGTGAAGATGATGATACCTTCTTGCGTGGATTTCTTGGACGTATGCTCTTCTCAGGAGATGAGGTTAATAAATCAGTTAGTGTCCTCTCAGGGGGAGAAAAAGTACGTGTCATGCTTTCAAAACTCATGCTTTTGAAATCTAACGTCCTTCTTCTAGATGATCCTACTAATCACTTGGATTTGGAATCAATTTCAAGTCTAAATGATGGTGTCCGTGACTTCAAAGAGTCTGTTATCTTTGCCAGTCATGACCACGAGTTTATACAAACAATAGCGAACCACATCGTTGTCGTTTCAAAAAATGGGGTTATTGACCGTATTGATGAAACTTATGACGAATTCCTTGAAAATGAAGAAGTTCAAGCTAAAGTCAAAGATCTATGGGCTGATTAACTATAAAAAGACACAGGTTGGGATATCCCAACCTGTCTTAGTATCATTATGACAAATAAAAAATACCAAACGACCTCATTATTTTATCTGGCTGCTTTTTTCATACCTGTAATAATCATGATAGGTGTCCTTTTCAGCCAAAAAATCTATCCAGGTAGTGAAAGAACTATTTTAACAAGTGATGGTTTTCATCAATATGTGATATTTGCGACTGAACTTAGGAATATACTTCATGGAGATGGGAGCCTCTTTTACACCTTCACAAGTGGTCTAGGGCTTAATTTCTATGCTCTAACAAGCTATTACCTAGGTTCCTTCTTGTCTCCACTTTACTATTTCTTTACTGTCAACCAAATGGCCGATGCTTTTTATTATATAACACTCCTTAAATTCGGCCTTATTGGGTTATCAGGAGCTTTTAGTTTTAAGCGGCTCTTTACAAAAGTGTCAAGAAGTTTCATCCTATGTCTTTCTACAGGATTTTCTTTGATGAGCTTCGCTACCAGTCAGTTAGAAATTAATACCTGGCTAGATGCCTTTATTCTAGCACCTCTAATCATATTAGGTTTACACCTCTTACTAAGATTCAATAAACGGGGCTTATACTTTTTTAGCCTAACCTGTCTTTTTATCCAAAATTACTATTTTGGTTATATGATGGCTATTTTCCTAACCCTTTACACCATAGTACAATTGATAACTATCAAGGGATGGAAGAGTAAGATTCTTCATTTCATAGACTTTGGAATTGTTTCTATACTTGCTGGTTTAAGTAGTGCTGTCATGTTACTGCCTACACTACTTGACTTGACCACACATGGTGAAAAGTTTACAGGTGCGTCAAGTTTGTTGACAGAGTCCACCTATTATTTTGACTTCTTTGCGAAAAATCTCGTTGGAGTTTACGATACTACTAAATTTGGGTCAATCCCTATGATTTATGTGGGAATCTTACCTTTGATTCTTTTTCTACTTTTCTTTATTAGTAGGGAAGTCAAGCTATCATTACGTCTAGGTTATCTCTTATTAGTAGCTTTCTTTATCGCTAGCTTCTACTTACAGCCTCTTGATTTGTTTTGGCAAGGAATGCATGCACCCAACATGTTTCTCCATCGCTATTCTTGGCTCCTATCTCTCCTAATTGTTCTTTTGGCAGGAGAAACACTCAACCGAATTAAAAACTTTTCTTTTAAAAGACTCCTCCTATCTTTCTTAGGATTGTGTACCGCTTACTTACTAACTTGGATTTTCCAATCTCACTATAGCTTCATTGAATCAGTCTCCTGGCTATTAAGCCTAGCATTTCTTCTAGCCTATGCCATTCTATTTATTAGCTATTTTAGACAGCAAATTCCTGGGAGTGTTTTTCGCTGTTTCACCTTCTTATTCTGCATTTTTGAGCTTGCATTAAGTACTTACTATGTTGTTGGAGCTCTGGGAAATGAGTGGGTATTCCCAACTCGTGAAGGCTACCTACGAAATATGTCTGCCATTACAAAACTAGTTTCAGATACTAAGCAAGCAAATAAGACTTTTTACCGTACTGAAAGGTTAGAGGCTCAAACTGGTAACGACAGTATGAAATTCAACTATAATGGTATCTCTCAGTTCTCATCCATTCGAAATACTGCTTCAAGCTCAACACTCGATAGGTTAGGCTTCAAATCTGAAGGGACTAATTTAAACCTACGTTACCAAAATAACACCATTATCGCTGATAGTCTCTTCGGAATAAAATATAATTTATCGAACTTTGACCTTAATAAGTATGGTTTTAATCACGTAACTTCTGAAAAAACAATAGGGCTTTATCAAAATAATAATGCAAGCCAGCTTGCTATCTTAACTGATGGCATTTACAAGAATATTGACTTCACTGTCAATACGCTTGACAATCAAACTAGCTTGCTAAATGCTCTATCTGGACTCAACTTAAACTATTTTAAACGAGCTCCATCTCAACTATTTGATAAAGATGCTAAGTCTTTGAATCAGCGCGTGGCTAAAAACGTTAGCAACTCGAATATAGATTTTGTTACAATAACCTATCGAGTCATCGCTCCACCACATAGTCAACTCTATGTTAGTATTCCTAATATTTCTTGGTCCGATGACAATAACCACTCTCTGTCAATTACTGTAAATGGTGTGACAAGGAATCAAGTTACTGATAATACCTTTGATTTCTTCGATCTTGGCTACTTTGAAACAGAATCAATGGTTACCATCAAACTTAGTTTTCCTGGCAATAAAGCAATATCCTTTGATAATCCTAGTTTTTATGCCCTTGATACTCAAAACTATCAGATAGCTATGGATACTATTAATGAACGTGATAGTAAGGTTACGACGTCAAATAATAAAGTGTTCGTTGATTATAGTAGTAAAACGAATGCCTCACTATTCTTCACCATTCCATACGATAAGGGGTGGACAGCGACCATAAACCATAAAAAAGTTAAGATTCAACGAGCCCAAAAGGGGTTCATGAAAGTTGATGTCCCTAGTGGGAAAGGTGAAGTTGTTCTAACCTTCATTCCCTATGGTCTTAAGACAGGTTTATTGATTAGTCTATTGGCAAGTATCATATTTTGTTGCTACGCTTATTTCATCAGAAAAATAACCGTTATTCAAAACTGCTGATTATCTTAAATAAAATTAAATAGGTTTGGAACAATTGTTCCAGACCTATTTATCTTTGGGTACAAAAAAACTCAAGCTATACAACTTGAGGTGTCTTATCACTCCGCCAGTAGGACTCGAACCTACGACATCATGATTAACAGTCATGCGCTACTACCAACTGAGCTATGGCGGATAAAACTGCTAAGTAGCAAAAATAGTCCGTACGGGATTCGAACCCGTGTTACCGCCGTGAAAAGGCGGTGTCTTAACCCCTTGACCAACGGACCAAGTTCTGAGATTTTTATCTCGTTAATACTCTTATTATTATATCAGAGTATTCGATTTTGTCTATACTTTTTTTCAAAAAAAATATTAAATTTTGCTAAATTTATTCGAATTTTACGTTAGTTTTTATCTTGCTTTTACAAAGTATTGACATGTTGCTATATATTTTGTAAACTAATAGAGTTATTGGTCCCATAGCTCAGCTGGATAGAGCATTCGCCTTCTAAGCGAACGGTCGCAGGTTCGAATCCTGCTGGGATCAGATAAAAAACGCAATCTAGAATCTCTAGTTGCGTTTTTCTTTTGCCTCGATAAATAGGAAATAGTTTAAAACAAGCAAGGGAAGCAAAGTCGTATATAGGCTGTATTCATGTAAATATTGAGCAAACCAAGTTGAGGCTGCAACTCCTACCATAAATGTAAAGATGATAATAGTAGTGTAAGAAGCTTGTTTAAGCACTTTGGGATCCCCCTCGTCAATAGCCCTGGCAACGGTTAAAGAGGTATTCGTAATATTACCAGTCATCATGAAGGAAGCATAATTTACCCCTCTGACGCGCTTAAAAATCCCTACCTGAAGAGAGGCAAAAAATGCCAGGCCTGCAATCGTAATAGTAGAATCAACGTAAGGTGTAATAATGGCGAGAATAGTCATCAAGAGAAAGGCAAGTCTAATCGCTTGCAAATGCCATCCCCATTTATGGTTAATGAGCCACTTCTTAACAAAAAAAACAAAAAACTGACCTAAAACAAAGAAAAAAATAGGTATCACATAGCTGAAAGCTCTTGCAATATGCCCCTCAACAAGATGAATAACCAAATAAAGGAGATTACCTGTCTGAATACTTGCAAATCGTCCGTCTTGAGTATTGTAAGTATAGGCATCAATGAAGCCCCCTATATAACTTACTAGAGTTGCTACCCGTAATCCTTCAAAAACACGATAGGAGCGTTTTTTCATTCTGAACATGTCTGTTTCCTTCTTCTACTTATGGTAAGGACTTCCCTGCTGAATCATGAATGCGCGATAAATTTGTTCTACTAATACAAGGCGCATAAGCTGATGAGGGAACGTTAAGAGACCAAAACTCATTAATTGATTAGCCCTCTTTTTCACTGTAGGAGAGAGTCCCAAACTTCCCCCTATAATAAAAGTAATATCTGAATAGCCTCTAAGAGTCGCTTGCTCTAACTCTTTAGCAAATTGTTCTGAGGGAAATTGTTTTCCTTCAATAGCTAAGGCAATGACATAATCACGATCACCTACTTTAGCCAAGATACGCTGTCCCTCTTTGTCTAGGATAGCTTTATTTTCAGCTTCGCTTGCATTATCTGGCGTCTTTTCATCCGTTAATTCTATAGACTCAAATTTTGTAAAGCGTCCTAGTCGTTTGACATACTCCGCAATGCCATCTTTCAAATATTTTTCTTTCAATTTTCCAACGGTAATCAATTTAACTTTCATAGGCTTATTATAGCACATATCCACAATCTTTTAACACCTTATCCACACCTTTTTACTGTTAAGAATCTTTAGTTATCCCTATAAAATAGCTTCTTATCTACACTTTTTGAAACTTATCCACAGACTGTTGATAACTGTTTTTTAAAATCACTTTATGATATAATTAAGCTTACTTTGATATGTTTATCAAAAAGGAGGACTAAACGTGAAAAAATTTAACTGGAAAAAAATAGTAGCGCCAATTGCAATGCTTGTTATTGGCTTACTAGGTGGTTTACTAGGTGCCTTTATCCTACTAACAGCAGCAGGGGTATCTTTTACCAATTCAACCGATACAGGTGTTAAAACAGCTAAGACCGTATACAGTAATACAACAGATACAACTAAAGCTGTTAAGAAAGTACAAAATGCCGTTGTTTCTGTCATCAATTACCAAGAAGGGTCATCTTCAGATTCTCTAAATGAACTTTATGGCCGTATCTTTGGTGGAGATGATAGTTCTGATTCTAGCCAAGACAAATCAAAAGATTCTGATGGGTTGCAAGTCGCTGGTGAAGGTTCCGGTGTCATCTATAAAAAGGATGGTAAAGAGGCTTATATCGTAACCAACAACCACGTTGTCGATGGCGCTAAAAAACTTGAAATCATGCTTTCAGATGGATCAAAAATTACTGGTGAACTCGTTGGTAAAGATACTTACTCTGACCTAGCAGTTGTCAAAGTTTCTTCAGATAAAATTAAAACCGTAGCAGAATTTGCAGACTCAAACTCTCTCACAGTCGGTGAGAAGGCAATTGCTATCGGTAGCCCACTTGGTACCGAATATGCCAACTCAGTAACAGAGGGAATCGTTTCTAGCCTTAGCCGTACCGTAACTATGCAAAACGACAATGGTGAAACTGTTTCAACAAATGCTATCCAAACAGATGCTGCCATTAACCCTGGTAACTCAGGTGGTGCCTTAGTCAATATCGAAGGTCAAGTTATCGGTATTAACTCAAGTAAAATTTCATCAACGTCAGCAGTCGCTGGTAGCGCCGTTGAAGGTATGGGATTTGCCATTCCATCAAACGATGTTGTCGAAATCATCAATCAATTGGAAAAAGACGGTAAAGTTACACGACCAGCCCTAGGAATCTCAATGGCCGATCTTAATAGCCTTTCTAGCAGTGCAACTTCTAAATTAGATTTACCAGATGATGTGAAAGCTGGAGTTGTAGTCGGCAGCGTTCAAAAAGGTATGCCAGCTGACGGTAAACTTCAAGAAAATGATGTTATCACTGAAATTGACGGTAAGGAAATCAGCTCAAAAACTGATATTCAAACCAATCTTTACAGCCATAGTATTGGAGATACAATCAAGGTAACCTTCTATCGTGGTAAAGAGAAGAAAACTGAAGAACTTAAATTAACAAAATCTACAGAAGACTTGTCTGACTAAGTCATTGACAAATCTGTCAAAAGACCTTTACAATAATGTAAAGGTCTTTTTTGGAAAGGAATAACATGCAAGAACAACTCAAAGCTTTACCTATTAGTGACATCTATCCCAATCCTTTTCAACCTCGTATAGAGTTCTCTGATGAAGAATTAGCGGAGCTAAGCCAATCGATTGCAGAAAATGGACTAATACAGCCAATCATTGTCCGAAAATCGGATATTATTGGTTATGAACTAATTGCTGGGGAAAGACGTTTACGTGCCTGTAAACGTCTAGGAATGACAGAAATCCCTGCAGTTGTAAAGGAAGTTACAGATCAAGAGAGTCGTAAACAAGCTATTATTGAAAATTTACAACGATCGAATCTCAATCCCATTGAAGAAGCAAAGGCCTATCGTAGTTTAATTAATGAGCTAGCTTATAGTCACGAGGAACTGGCGAAAGCTATGGGGAAATCCAGACCTTATATCAGTAACGCTCTCAGACTCCTCCAACTTCCCCAAGAGATACAGACGAGTATCGAAAATGGCAAACTGAGTCAAGGACATGCTAGAGCACTTTTAGCTGTTGAGGATACAAAAAAGCAATTAACTATCTATCATCAGGTCCTTACTGAAAAATGGTCAGTTCGTACCCTGGAAAAAAGACTTCAAGAACTTCCAAAAAAACAAAAATCAAAAAAAGATATTCATATAAAAGATAAAGAAAAAGAACTGGAAAAATCACTTGGTCTCCCCGTTACTCTTCGTTATCACAAAAATCACTCTGGAACTATTCAGATCCACTTTTCGACGGAAGAAGATTTTAACAGAATTATCAACAAGCTTATTTGACCTGTGAATTGAGGAGAAAAAAGAAACAAACTTATCCACATCATAAAATGGTTGCCCTCCCTTTATTTGAGAGGGTTTCTTTTTTTATTCACAACTTGTGGATAACTCTTGTGCACAATGTGAATTGTCTTTTTTTCCTTGTGGATAACTTAGGGAACTTTTATCTTCGGACCTGTGGAAAACTTTTTTGTTTTATGATAGAATCAGAGAACAAGAATAAAGAAGGAGAATTGATGGAATGACCGAAAAAGAGCATTTTTTTTGGAATAAGCTCTTAGAGCTGGCCAAAGAGGAACTAACACAAGCCACTTTTGATTATTATGTCCTAGATACCAAGCTCATCAAAGTTCAAGATAACGTTGCTACAATTCTGCTTGAGGAAGTCAAAAAGCTATTCTGGGAAAAGAATATGCAATCTTTCATTTTGATGGCTGGTTTTGAAGCCTATAATAGTGAAATCAAAGTTGAGTACGTCTTTGACGAAGCACTCTTAAACGAGGCAAATTCAACTGTAACAAACAATGACTTTGGCAATAAAAAGGAACAGCAAACACCTGCTCTTCCTACATTGGACTCTGACTTGAATAGTAAGTACACCTTTGATAATTTTATTCAGGGGGATGAAAACCGTTGGTCAGTTGCTGCATCTTTAGCTGTAGCTGATTCACCAGGAGCTACGTATAACCCTCTATTTATTTATGGAGGACCTGGTCTCGGAAAAACTCACTTACTCAATGCCATTGGTAACAAGGTCTTACATGATAATCCTCAAGCACGTATCAAATACATTACTGCAGAGAATTTCATTAATGAATTTGTTGTCCATATCCGTTTAGATAAAATGGATGAACTAAAACTTAAATACCGTCATCTGGACGTTCTCTTAATTGATGATATTCAATCTTTGGCTAAAAAATCAACGCAAGCCACTCAAGAGGAATTTTTCAATACTTTCAATGTCCTTCACAATAATAATAAACAAATTGTCCTGACCAGCGACCGTAATCCAGATCAATTGAACGAAATGGAAGAGCGTCTTGTCACGCGCTTCAAATGGGGGTTAACCGTCAATATCACACCACCTGACTTTGAAACGCGAGTGGCCATTCTTACTAATAAGATTATGGACTATGATTATCATTTTCCTCCTGAAACAATTGAGTATTTAGCTGGCCAATTTGATTCAAATGTCCGTGACTTAGAAGGAGCCTTAAAAGATATTAGCTTAGTTGCCAATGTTCGCCAGTTAGATACTATCACAGTTGAAGTAGCTGCTGAAGCCATTCGCGCACGTAAAATGGATGGTCCTAAGTTAACTCTTATTCCGATTGAGGATATCCAAACTGAGGTAGGAAAATTTTATAATGTCACTGTAAAAGAGATCAAGGCAACTAAACGAACACAAAATATTGTCTTGGCACGTCAGGTAGCCATGTATCTTGCGCGTGAAATGACTGATAACTCTCTTCCGAAAATTGGAAAAGAATTTGGAGGAAGAGACCACTCAACTGTCTTACATGCATACAATAAAATCAAAAATATGATTGCTCAAGATGACAGTTTACGCATTGAAATTGATACCATCAAAAACAAGATAAAATGATACTTGTGGATAACTATTAAAAATTATCCAAACTTTTCCACAGGCTGTGCACAAGTTTAAAGCATTGATAAAACTATGTTTTGTAGACTTATGCACAGTGTCCACAAGACCTACTACTACTACTAAAATAATACTAATAAAATAAAGGAGCATCATGATTCAATTTGCTATTAATAAAGCTTATTTCTTACAAGCACTTCATACGACTCGCCGTGCTATTTCTTCTAAAAATGCTATCCCAATTCTATCAACGATTAAAATCGAAGTTACCAGTGATGGTATCTATTTGACAGGATCAAATGGGCAAATCTCAATTGAAAATAGTATCTCAGTTTCAGAAGAAAATGCAGGCCTATTAATTACACAGCCAGGTAGTATCCTTTTGGAAGCCAACTTTTTCATTAATGTTGTCTCAAGCTTGCCTGATGTTACCCTTACTTTTGAAGAAATCGAACAATACCAAGTTTTACTGAAGAGTGGTAAATCAGAAATTACCTTAAAAGGGAAAGATGTTGAACAATATCCCCGTATTCAGGAAGTTGATAGTTTGACACCATTACTCATGGACACAAAAGTGTTAAAATCTATCATTGCTGAAACTTCATTCGCAGCAAGCACACAAGAAAGTCGTCCAATTTTAACCGGTGTTCACTTCGTTCTTTCAAATCATAAAGATCTCAAAGCTGTAGCAACGGACTCTCACCGTATGAGCCAACGCCAACTTGTTTTGGAGCATTCTGCAGATAACTTTGATGTTGTAATCCCAAGTCGCTCACTTAAAGAATTATCGGCAGTCTTTAGCGATGATATTGAAAACTTAGAGGTTTTCTTCTCAGCAAATCAAATTCTATTCCGTAGTGAAACAATTTCTTTCTATACACGTCTACTTGAAGGAAATTATCCAGACACAAATCGTCTCTTGTCTGATTCATTTGAAACAGAAGTTGTTTTCGAGACAGCTAGCCTTCGTTCTGCTATGGAACGTTCATATTTGATTTCTAATGCTAGTCAAAGTGGTACCGTCAAACTCGAAATCATCAATGGCAGTGTCAGTGCCCATGTTAATTCACCAGAAGTCGGAAAGGTGAATGAGGATATTGACGTGCAAGATGTTTCAGGTAGTGATTTGGTCATTAGTTTCAACCCAACCTACCTAATAGATGCTTTGAAAGCTCTTAAGAGTGAGACTGTCCGTGTACGTTTCATTTCACCAGTGCGCCCATTTACTTTGACGCCAGCAGATGACAGTGAGAATTTTATTCAATTGATTACACCTGTAAGAACAAACTAAAATCGAAAAAGTTATCCACTGTGGATAACTTTTTTACTAGAGAGGAAGTCTATGTATCAAATTGGAAGTTTAGTTGAAATGAAAAAACCACATGCTTGTACCATCAAAGCAACAGGAAAAAAAGCTAATGAATGGGAAGTGACCCGTCTTGGAGCTGACATTAAGATCCGTTGTACGAATTGTGATCATGTGGTTATGATGAGTCGTCATGATTTCGAAAAGAAACTTAAGAAGATTTTATAACAGACATTGAGGAGTCTAGATAAGGAGATTCTTATGTTAAGGAAATTAGTTTACTAGCAATATAAAAACTTTCTAGAGTCCCCAATTATCTTCTTTATAGCATTCTTTGCCTTGCTTCCCTTTTTCTGATTCTCAAAGGGAAGTTGCCTAATTTTAACAATTTTTGTGTTATAATTAACTGAATTACTTTTTTATGGAGAAATAAATTAATGGCTTTAACAGCAGGTATCGTTGGTTTGCCAAACGTTGGTAAATCAACTCTTTTCAATGCAATTACAAAAGCGGGTGCGGAAGCTGCTAACTATCCTTTCGCGACAATTGATCCAAACGTCGGAATGGTTGAGGTACCAGACGAGCGTTTGACGAAACTGACTGAACTTATTACCCCTAAAAAGACAGTTCCAACCACATTTGAGTTCACAGATATTGCGGGTATCGTAAAAGGAGCATCAAAGGGTGAAGGTCTTGGAAATAAGTTCTTGGCGAACATTCGTGAAGTAGATGCGATTGTCCATGTGGTTCGTGCTTTCGATGATGAAAATGTTATGCGTGAACAAGGGCGTGAGGATGCCTTTGTAGATCCGATGGCTGATATCGATACAATCAACCTAGAATTGATTTTGGCTGACCTTGAATCAATTAACAAACGTTATGCGCGTGTCGAAAAAATTGCGCGTACACAAAAAGATAAAGATTCTGTGGCAGAGTTTAATATTCTTCAAAAGATTAAACCTGTTCTAGAAGATGGTAAGTCTGCACGTACGATTGATTTTACTGAGGAAGAGCAAAAAATTGTTAAGGGACTCTTCCTCTTGACAACAAAACCAGTACTTTATGTGGCTAACGTTGATGAAGACCAAGTCGCAAATCCTGATGATATTGATTATGTCAAACAAATTCGTGAGTTTGCAGCGACTGAAAATGCAGAAGTAGTTGTTATCTCGGCACGTGTTGAGGAAGAAATTTCTGAATTGGATGATGAAGACAAAGAAATGTTCTTGGAAGACCTTGGTTTGACAGAATCAGGAGTTGATAAACTGACACGCGCAGCCTATCACTTGCTTGGTCTTGGAACTTACTTTACTGCTGGTGAGAAAGAAGTACGTGCTTGGACCTTTAAACGAGGCATCAAGGCTCCACAAGCAGCAGGAATTATCCACTCTGACTTCGAGAAAGGATTTATCCGTGCTGTAACCATGTCTTACGATGATCTCATTAAATATGGTTCTGAGAAAGCTGTTAAGGAAGCTGGTCGCCTTCGTGAAGAAGGAAAAGAATATGTTGTCCAAGATGGCGATATTATGGAATTCCGTTTCAACGTTTAGAAAATAAAAAATAGTGCACAAGGCTGAAAAGTATTTTTCAGTCCTTTTGCTGTTTATCGAAGAGGAGAAATAATGACAAAATTAGTAGTTGGCTTGGGAAATCCTGGTTCAAAATACCATGAGACACGTCACAATGTTGGTTTTATGGCCATTGACCTAATGGCTAAGGAACTGGGATTAACCTTTTCTGAGGAAAAGACCTTTAAGGCTGAAGTGGCTTCGACCTTTTTAAATGGTGAGAAGGTTTATTTTGTGAAACCAACAACCTTTATGAATCTATCAGGTCTAGCTGTTAGAGCATTACTAGCTTATTACAATATTCCTGTAGAGGATTTTATCGTCATTTACGATGACTTAGATATGGAAGTTGGGAAATTGCGCTTTCGTCAAAAAGGTTCAGCAGGTGGTCATAATGGGATTAAATCTATCATTGCTGAAACTGGCACTCAAGAATTTGACCGTATAAAAATTGGTATTGGTCGCCCACAGAAAGGAATGACGGTCGTTAATCATGTCCTTGGAAAATTTAGTGAAGATGATTATGCCACAATTTTACTGACTTTAGACAAGGTAGAGACGGCTCTCAATCATTACCTTAAAACCAATGATTTCGAAGACACTATGAGGCGTTATAATGGCTAATACCCTATTAGATCTTTTTGAGAAGAATCATCAATTGCTTGAGTGGCGTGATAAAGTAACCTTATTGAGTAGGCAGTTGGTCATGGGATTTTCTGGTTCCAGCAAGGCAGTTGTCATGGCATCTGCCCTTTCTGAGCAGGTTCCTAAGATTCTAATCGTTACTTCAACACAAAATGAAGCTGAGCAACTAACAGGAGATTTATCAGCTATCTTAGGAGAGGATAAGGTTTATTCTTTTTTTGCAGATGATGTAGTAGCTGCAGAGTTTATCTTCGCTTCTCCAGAAAAGACCCATTCTCGTCTCGAAAGTCTTAATTTTTTAATAGATAAAGAGGCCAGTGGGGTTTTGGTTACGAGTTTAGTTGGTACTAAGTTACATTTGCCTAATCCTGAGGTTTATAAAGACTCTCGCATTGACTTAACACTAGGGGAGGAACATGATTTAGAGGCTCTCAGTAAGCATCTGACTCATATTGGATACCAAAGAGTAGAGCAGGTTCTCTCCCCTGGTGAGTTCAGTCGTAGGGGCGATATTTTAGATATTTATGAACTGACTGCAGAACTCCCTTACCGTTTAGAATTTTTTGGAGATGAGATTGATGGTATTCGTCAGTTTGATAGCGATAGTCAGAAATCTTTAGACAATTTAGAGCATATTATCGTATCTCCGGCAGATGATATTATCTTAACAAGAGAAGATTACCAACGTGCTGAGAAGACTTTGGAAAGTGCGGTCTCAAAGGCAGAAGGTCCTCATAAGGCTTACCTTGAGGATGTTCTTTCGGTTACGATTGATGGTTACCGTCATAAAGATTTACGTAAGTTTTTGTCTCTCTTTTATGATAAAGCTTACACCTTATTTGACTACCTTCCAAAGGGAGCTCCTGTATTCATTGATGATTTTCAAAAGATAGTGGACCGCCATGGACGTCTTGAGTTGGAAGTGGCTAATCTTTTAACTGAAGATCTTCATCAGGGCAAGTCTCTGAGTCATCTAAATTACTTAGTGGATTCATTTAAGACTTTACGTAACTATCAGCCAGCTAGTTTCTTTTCGAATTTTCATAAGGGATTGGGAAATCTTAAATTTGATAAGTTGTATCAATTCACGCAATACCCTATGCAAGAGTTCTTTAACCAGTTCCCACTTCTAGTTGATGAAATACATCGCTATACCAAGAATAAGGCAACAGTTATTTTACAAGTGGGGTCTGAGAAGCAGCTCAAATCTTTGAAGGAAACCTTGGAAGAATATGATTTAGATTTACCCCTTAGTAGCTTTGGAGATTTGATACCTCATAAGCCTCAGTTAGTCTTAGGAAACTTATCCAATGGTTTTTACTTTGCGGATGAAAAGCTTGTTCTTGTCACTGAACGTGAGATTTTTCATAAAAAAGTAAAACGTCGTGCGCGTGCCAGTCACGTTTCCAATGCTAAGCGTCTCAAAGATTACAATGAACTTGAAAAAGGTGATTATGTTGTACACCAGACTCATGGTACCGGTCAATTTAAAGGTATTGAGACTATTGAGATTAAAGGGGTGCATCGTGACTACTTGACCATCCAATATCAGGATGCTGCAACAATTTCTCTACCTGTTGAGCAGATTGAGAGTCTCTCTAAGTATGTATCAGCGGACGGAAAAGAGCCTAAAATTAATAAACTCAATGATGGGCGTTTCCAAAAGACTAAACAAAAAGTAAGCAAGCAAGTAGAGGATATTGCCGATGATCTCTTAAAACTTTATGCTGAGCGTAGTCAACTTAAAGGTTTTGCTTTTTCACCAGATGATGATAACCAAAGGGATTTCGAAGATGATTTTGCCTATGCTGAGACAGAGGATCAATTGCGTTCTATCAAGGAAATTAAGGCAGACATGGAGTCAGACAAACCCATGGATCGTCTCTTGGTGGGTGATGTTGGTTTTGGTAAGACAGAGGTAGCTATGCGTGCTGCCTTCAAGGCAGTCAATGATGGAAAGCAAGTTGCTATCCTAGTTCCTACAACAGTTCTTGCCCATCAGCATTATTTGAATTTTAAAGAACGTTTTGAAAATCATGCTGTTGAAGTAGATGAACTCAGTCGTTTTAGAAGTAAAAAAGAGCAAAATGAGACTATTGAAAATCTAGCTAAAGGGCGTATTGATATTATTATCGGTACCCACCGCCTGCTGTCTAAAGATGTTAAGTTCTCTGACTTAGGCTTGCTAGTAATTGATGAAGAACAACGTTTTGGCGTGAAGCATAAAGAAAAACTTAAGGAGTTGAAAGCTAAGGTTGATGTCCTTACGCTAACTGCGACACCTATTCCTCGTACGCTTCATATGTCTATGTTAGGTATTCGTGATTTGTCGATTATTGAGACAGCACCTACCAACCGTTATCCAGTTCAAACTTATGTTATGGAAACCAATCCTGGTCTTATTCGAGAAGCGATATTAAGAGAGATGGACCGAGGCGGCCAGATTTTTTATGTTTATAATCGTGTTGAAACCATTGATCAAAAAGTTTCTGAACTACATGAGCTGGTCCCTGAAGCACGTATCGGATTTGTTCATGGTCAGATGAGTGAGGTTATGTTGGAGAATACCCTCTTGGATTTCTTGAATGGTGATTACGATGTTTTGGTAGCAACGACAATTATCGAGACAGGGATTGATATCTCTAACGTTAATACGCTCTTTATTGAGAATGCAGATCATATGGGCTTATCTACTCTTTATCAGTTGAGAGGTCGTGTGGGACGTAGTAATCGAATTGCTTATGCCTATCTCATGTATCGTCCTGATAAAGTGTTGACGGAAGTCTCTGAGAAGCGATTGGATGCTATTAAGGGCTTTACAGAACTGGGATCAGGTTTCAAAATTGCCATGCGTGATTTATCAATTCGTGGTGCCGGTAACATTCTTGGTGCTTCTCAAAGTGGTTTCATTGACTCAGTCGGATTCGAAATGTACTCGCAACTCTTGGAAGAGGCTATCAATAAACGTCAAGGTAAAACTCAAGTTCGCCGTAAAGGAAATGCAGAGTTCAATCTTCAGATTGATGCTTACCTCCCTTCCGACTATATTTCTGACGAGCGCCAAAAAATTGAAATTTATAAGCGTATTCGAGAAATTGAGAATCAGAAAGACTATCAAGACCTTCAAGATGAGCTTATTGACCGCTTTGGAGAATATCCAGACCAAGTTGCCTATCTCATTGAGATTGGTCTGGTTAAGGCCTATTTAGATGCTGCCTTTGCAGAATTAGTCGAGCGTAAGAACGATACTATTATTGTTCGTTTCGAAAAAGCCTCTCTTAAATTCTTCTTGACTCAAGACTATTTCGAAGCCATCTCTAAAACGCATTTAAAAGCAAAAATCAGTGATAACCAAGGGAAAGTAGAGATTACTTTTGATGTTCGTAACAAGAAAGACTATGAGATTCTTGAAGAATTAAAGATTTTTGGACAGACATTTATGGAAATCAAAGAACGTAAAGAAAAAAAAGAAGCTTAAGGAAAGTTTAAGTAAGTCTCTCTATAATATAAAACATCCTAAAACTTTTCTTTTTCATAAATCTCCTGAGAGGGTCGACTAGTGTCGATTCTCTTATTTTTGTACTTGAAAAGGCTTTAGTCCCCTATTTTCTCAAAAAAATGCTATCATAGAAGAGATATCCTAACGAAAAGGAAACAGTAACATTGAGATTAGACAAATATTTAAAAGTATCACGAATTATCAAACGCCGTCCAGTTGCTAAAGAAGTGGCTGATAAAGGACGTATAAAAGTAAATGGAGTACTCGCTAAGTCATCTACAGATTTAAAAATTGGTGACCAAGTGGAAGTTCGTTTTGGAAATAAACTTTTAACTGTCCGTGTTTTAGAAATGAAAGACAGTACTAAAAAAGAAGATGCGGCAAAAATGTACGAGATTATAAGTGAAACAAGGATTGAAGCAGATGAGCAAGAAGCCTAATATTGTACAGCTTACGAACGATTACATTGATAATGCCAATCAAGAGCAACGATTAGAGCGTGCCGAACACGAACAAAGGAATCGCTTTATGGGGTGGATTCTCTTTGTGGTTGTTTTACTCTTTATCTTGCCAACCTACAATCTGGTTGAGACCTATATGAATATCAAACAGCAAGAGAAGGAAGTCTTGTCGCTTCAGAAAGACTATGATAAATTGTCAGATCAGACAAAGGAACGAAAGGATTTGGCTAAGAAACTTAAGGATGATGCTTTCGCCGAGAAATATGCGCGTGCTAAGTACTATTATTCACGTGAAGGAGAGTCAATCTATCCTGTACCAAGCTTATTACCCTAATGAAAGATTTACTAAAAACTGTAGAAACTTTTTTAACCTATTCAGAAGCCAAGTTAGAGGAACTATCAGAAAAAAATCAGCAACTTAAAACGGAATTACCGAGGAAAGAGGAGGTGAAGAAGCAAGCATGAAAAAGCTCTTACTAGCTGCAACTGTTGTGCTTGTATCTTCTAGCCCCCTGGTCTTACTTCCTATGGAGAAGGAGCTAACTCTGACCCCAAAACAGGTCCAAAAATTGACTCAAAATACTACAGCTAGCTTGACTCAATTTAAACAGATTCCTAAAAATCCAAGAACGATAACAACTATCCTAACTTACAAGAACAAGGATTTAACAGAATTTAAAACCAGTATCCAAGCGGATACCAAACTATCGATTTCTGCTATTTTTTGGAATGCTAAAGGTGAGCCTGTTTTCCAACTTCAAGATGGTGATTATGTAGCCGCTAGTCAGAAATCAATTGTAGACGACAGTATCTATAATCAAAAACCAGTAGATATGACCTTCTGGACTAAAGATGGTTTAACGGTATACAAAGAACCTTACGTTTTAGGAACTGAAAAAGCTGACTCCAAACTCGCTAGTTTTAAACCCATTAAGGTTAGCCAAGCAGCTCAGACGCATGCAGGAATCTACTATTTGGTAGACGGAGAGGGGTGGATTAACGCTTCTGATTTATCAATGACTGACAATCGCATCGAGGCTGTTCAAAAAGTCCTTAATGAGAAGTATAACAATCAAGAGCGCATCTCAGTTTATGTTAAACAGCTAGATACGGACCGAGTAGCTGCTATCAATGACGAAAAAAGCATGTATGCAGCAAGCGTAGCCAAGCTTGGAGTACTCTATTATGCACAGGAACGTCTGTCTCAAAAGAAATTATCATTATCAGATGAGTATCAATATACCTCAGCTGTAAATGGTTTTCCAGGTGCCTATGATTCAGATGGTTCTGGAAAGATTAGTAAGATGCCTGATGATAAGAATTATAGTTTGGAAAATCTGTTAAAGGCTGTAGCCCAAAACTCAGATAATGTAGCGACAAATATATTAGGTTATTATGTAACTAATCAGTATGACAAGGCCTTCCAAAAATCAGTAGATAAAGCCGCAGCGACTTCGTGGAATATGGATAAAAAGGAGTTGACTGCTAGAGCCGCAGGTACTTTGATGGAGGCTGTTTATAGACAAAATGGAGATATTATCACTTATCTTTCAAGTACGGACTATGATGGCGAACGTATTTCCAAAAACATTGATGTTCCCGTCGCTCATAAAATTGGTGATGCCTACGACTTTAAACATGACGTCGCTATTGTTTATGCAGATTCTCCCTTTATTCTATCGATTTTTACGGATAAAGAGGGCTATGACAAAATCACCTCAATTGCAGATGATGTTTATGGAATTTTAAAATAATGACACAAAAATTGTTGCAAATGATGCAAGCCAAGGGTTATTTTAACCAGCACAAGAAAATTTTAGTAGCAGTATCAGGTGGAGCAGACTCTATGAGTTTGCTGCACTTTTTGTATAACCATCAAAAAGATTTGGATATTCAGTTGGGGATTGCTCACGTTAACCATAAACAACGACAAGAGTCGGAGCATGAAGAAGCGTATTTACGTCATTGGGCAAAGGAACATAAGGTCCCTTTTCACTATAGTGCCTTCTCAGGAAAGTTTTCAGAAAATGCTGCCCGTACCTTTCGCTATGAGTTTTTTAAGCGGGTCATGAAAGATTATGATTACTCTGCTCTTGTAACAGCCCATCATGCAGATGATCAAGCAGAGACGATTTTTATGAGACTGTTGAGAGGAAGTCGTTTAAGACACCTGACAGGAATATCAGCGATCAGACCATTTGGCACTGGTCAGATTATTCGTCCCTTTTTGCATCTTACGAAAGATCAACTTCCCGTAACTTTCCATTTTGAAGATCGGAGTAATACGTCACTAGCCTATCTTCGAAATCGCATCAGACTGACCTATCTTCCTACCTTATCTCAGGAAAATCCTAAATTTAAGGAGCACCTTTGTCTTTTAGCCGAGGAGATTGGTCTTTTGAAGCAAGCTTTAGGGGAGTTAACAAAGGATATTACTATCACTGATTTATCTGTTTTTCAGCAACAGTCAGATTCTGTCCAGCTCTTTCTTCTTCAGAACTATTTAGATACCTTTCCTGATTTACAGCTTTCTAAAGGCCAATTTAATCAATTGATAAGTTATCTAAGAAAAAATGGTTCAGGGAAGATACCACTAAAAAATGGTTACGAACTAGTAAAAACACAGACTTCTTTCCTAGTAAGGAAAGAAGAGGCTATCTCTTTATCCCCTCCTTGTCTCTTAGAATTTGGAAAATCTGTTGAGTTTGAGGATTATACCTTGAGTTTTTCAGAATTCAATGACGTTTCTAACTCAGATACTATTAGTATTTGGTCAGATTCCCCAATAGTGATTCGTCATAGAAAAGAAGGCGATAAGATTGACCTTGGTAGTCACCATAAAAAGTTAAGACGACTATTTATAGACAAAAAGATTTTAGAGAAGGATCGTCAAAAAGCCATTATAGGAGAACAAGATGATCAGATTATTTTTCTTTATGTTGCTGGGCGTCTCTATTTGAAAAAAAGACCTGAAAATGCTATACTTTATGGCACTGTAGTCATTTATAAGAATTTCTAATCAAATACCATGTTCAAATAACGATGATTGAAGTAAAAGTGGTATAATAACAGAATATTGACTTCGAGAAAGGGAACCCAAATGTTAGAAAAAGACATTAAAAAAGTCCTCTTTTCCCAAGAGGATATCGTAGCTAAAACTAAAGAACTAGGACAACAATTGACAGAGGATTATGCGGGGAAAAATCCTTTACTAGTCTGTGTTTTGAAAGGTGCTGTTCCATTTATGGCAGAACTTATCAAACATATCGACACCCATATTGAGATGGACTTTATGGTCGTTTCTAGTTATGGTGGCGGAACTGTCAGCAGCGGTGAAGTAAAGATTCTTAAAGATGTTGACACTAATGTTGAAGGACGAGACATCATCTTTATTGAAGATATCATTGACACAGGTCGTACGCTCCTTTATCTTCGAGATATGTTCAAGTATCGTAAAGCCAATTCAGTCAAAATCGCAACTCTTTTTGATAAACCAGAAGGTCGTGTTGTTGATATTGAGGCAGATTACGTATGTTACGATGTTCCTAATGAATTTATCGTTGGTTTCGGACTAGACTATGATGAAAAATACCGTAACCTCCCTTATGTCGGTGTCCTAAAAGAAGAAATTTATACAAAATAAGTAAAGGTCTAATTAATTTATGAATAATAAAAATAATAATGGCTTCTTACGGAACGCTTTTCTCTACATCATAGTTATTATTGCGGTTGTAACCGGAGTACAATACTTTGCAGGAGGAAGCCAAAGCCCAAGTCAACAATTGTCTTACACACAGTTGGTTAAGAAAATTGAAGATGGTAAGGTAAAATCTATCACTTATCAGCCAGACGGTAGTATCATTGAAGTTAAAGGTAGCTACAAAAAGGCCGAAAAGGTTGATACTGATCTTAGTCTACCATTTTTAGGTAGTGCATCATCAGAGACACGTAGCTTTACATCGACTGTGCTGCAGAATGAAACAACCATGCAGAAATTGCAGTCAGCATCAGAAGCAGCTGATGTTAATGTTAAAATGATACGTGAAAGTTCAAGTGGTGCTTGGATTTCATATCTTTTTAGTTACCTACCTTTGATTGGGATTGCTATTTTCTTCCTTTTCATGATGAATCAAGGTGGTAACCGCGGTGCAATGAATTTTGGCCGCAACCGTGCTAAGACTCAATCAAAAGAGAATATTAAAGTTCGTTTCACAGATGTGGCTGGTGCGGAAGAAGAAAAAGAAGAACTTGTAGAAGTCGTAGATTTCCTCAAAAATCCACGTAAATATAAAGCACTTGGTGCACGTATCCCTAAGGGGGTTCTCCTTGAAGGCCCTCCAGGGACAGGTAAAACTCTGCTTGCTAAAGCTGTTGCTGGTGAAGCAGATGTTCCTTTCTTTAGTATCTCAGGTTCTGATTTCGTAGAGATGTTTGTCGGTGTCGGAGCAAGTCGTGTTCGTAGTCTTTTTGAAGACGCTAAGAAGGCCGAACGTGCTATTATCTTTATTGATGAAATCGATGCGGTTGGCCGTCGTCGTGGTACTGGAATGGGCGGCGGTAACGACGAACGTGAACAAACCCTTAACCAACTGTTGATAGAAATGGATGGTTTTGATGGAAATGAGAATATCATTGTCATTGCTGCAACCAACCGCAGTGATGTTCTTGATCCAGCCCTCCTACGTCCAGGACGTTTTGACCGTAAAGTTCTTGTTGGTCGCCCAGATGTAAAAGGCCGAGAAGCTATCTTGAAAGTCCATGCCAAGAATAAACCATTGGCTGAAGATGTTGACCTTAAAGTTGTTGCTCAACAAACTCCAGGTTTTGTTGGAGCTGACTTAGAGAATGTCTTGAATGAAGCAGCCCTAGTTGCTGCACGACGTAGTAAGACTAGAATTGATGCTAGTGATATCGACGAAGCAGAGGATCGTGTTATTGCTGGACCATCTAAGAAAGACCGCCAAGTTTCAGAACACGAACGTAAAGTTGTGGCTTACCATGAAGCAGGTCATACAATTGTTGGTTTAACACTTTCTAGCGCTCGTGATGTTCACAAGGTTACTATTGTTCCACGAGGTCGCGCAGGTGGTTATATGATTTCTCTACCAAAAGAGGATCAGATGTTGTCATCTAAAGATGAGCTAAAAGAACAATTGGCAGGTCTTATGGGTGGACGTGTTGCAGAAGAAATTATTTTCAACGTTCAAACATCAGGTGCTTCAAATGACTTTGAGCAAGCAACACAGTTAGCACGTGCAATGGTTACTGAATATGGTATGAGCGAAAAACTTGGACCAGTTCAATATGAGGGTAATCATGCGATGAATCCAGGACAATTTACGACAGATAAGTCTTACTCAACTCATACAGCTCAACTTATTGACGAAGAAATTCGATCACTTTTAGTTGAGGCACATGACAAAGCAGCTGAAATTATCAATGCCAACCGAGAAACACATGCTCTCATTGCAGAAGCTTTGCTTAAGTATGAAACACTTGATGCTGGACAAATCAAGTCAATTTATGAGACTGGTAAGATGCCGGAGGATTCTCTTGGAGATTCAGAAGAAGATAATCATGCCCTATCTTACGATGAAGTCAAAGAAAGAATTGAAAATAAAAATAAAGATGAAGAAGAGTAAGGAGTTTTACTCTTCTTTTTTTAGATAAATCGAGAGAAGAAATACTATTAAAAAGTATTATAAAAAAAAGAAAATTAAAATCAATACAAGTTATTGACAAGACAAGATAGAGATGATATTATAAATAAGCTGTTTCGGGAG
>NZ_KV791120.1:279-1303 GCF_001807855.1 Streptococcus sp. HMSC10E12 | reverse complement strand
GCTCTGTAAAATCGTCTATGCTTGCTCGTTGATTACACCGTTGGAGGCAAAGAAATGAGCGCCCAAGATATCGTCCTGAGTCCTGAGGAAAGCGCCGAGCTGAGCCGTCGCACACGATCAGCCACCATCAGTCAGCGTGACGGTCGCCGCGCGAGGGTCATCCTGTTAGCTGCTCAAGGTTGTTCAAGGGTTGAAATAGCCCGCCTGGTTGGATTCTCTCTTCGCTCAGTCACTCTTTGGTGCAAGCGTTTTCAAGAACAGGGACTAGACGGTTTGATCGATAAGCCTGGCCGCGGACGTAAGTCATTCTTGCCGCCAGACGCTATGGCTCGAGTGCTTGAAAAAGTGGTTCAACCTCGTATTGGCCAGCCTCGCTGGAGCTGCCGAAGCATGGCGCAAGTCGCGGGTATTTCTCCGGCCAGCGTCCAGCGTATATGGGCTGCCAATGACATAAAGCCGCACCTGACTCGTACGTTCAAGCTGTCCAACGATCCCAACTTCGAAGAGAAATTCTGGGACGTCATCGGGTTGTATCTGGACCCGCCAGACAAGGCACTGGTGCTCTGCTGCGATGAAAAAAGCCAGGTTCAGGCTTTAGAACGTACCCAGCCGGGACTGCCTCTGGGCATCGGCCATATCCGCACGCAATCGCACGATTACATTCGCCATGGCACCGTGACCCTGTTCACTGCGCTCGATTACCTTGAGGGGAAGTTGATCAGTTCTATCGAGCGCCAACACCGGCATCAGGAGTGGCTGGACTTCCTCAAGAAAATCAATCGGGAAACGCCCAAGCACCTTCAATTGCACCTGATCGTCGACAACTACGCCACGCACAAACATCCGAAAGTGAAGGCCTGGCTCGAAAAGCACAAGCGCTTCCATATGCATTTCACCCCGACCTCAAGTTCGTGGATGAACATGGTCGAGCGCTTCTTTCGCGACATCACGGTGTACCTGCGCGACGGCAGCTTCAGCTCGGTTCGCGAGTTGGAAAGCTCAATCACCACATTTCTGGCACTGC
>NZ_KV791120.1:0-259 GCF_001807855.1 Streptococcus sp. HMSC10E12 | reverse complement strand
TCACCCCGACCTCAAGTTCGTGGATGAACATGGTTGAGCGCTTCTTTCGTGACATCACGGTATACCTGCGCGACGGTAGTTTCAGCTCGATTCGCGAATTGGAAAGCTCAATCACCACATTTCTGGCACTGCGAAATGCCCAGCCGACTCGCTACGTTTGGAACGCTAAGGGAGAAGATATTTTGAACAAAATCCAGCGAGCCCGCGTGGCAATGAGCACGCAGGCATGAGAGAAGTTAATTTTGAGACGGTACACTAG
>NZ_KV791119.1:22078-34031 GCF_001807855.1 Streptococcus sp. HMSC10E12 | reverse complement strand
TTTTCGTCACCCACTACAGTTGACAAGGAGCCAGGAAAAGCCGCTTCATAAAGTGAAGCGACCTTCTTGAATGTTGGTGTCAGAGGATAAATGTTACGAACCTCTAGTGTCATTTTCCTAACCAATAACCTTCTTATAATCTTCTGGTGTCGCCACATGAGCATGCTCACGTTGACGATCAAGCAAGTGACTAAGGAAGTCACGGTTGCCCAAGGCTTCTTTAAGGGTTTGTTTAAATTGCCCAGCATTCATAGCTGAGAAAATATTGCTTGGTGCAGTATAATCTGGACCATGGCTTGTGTTCGTGAAAGCCAGGATAAGCAGGTTATTTTCAAAGGCAGCACGTGTCGCTGACAGGATTTCATTTTGGTGGTTAATATCTAAATAGAAATCAGCCTCTTGATAGAGACGCTTAACCTGTTCTGTTGTAATATTCGGATAAAGGCTAACATTACTATATTTAGCTAAATCCATCAAACGACTTGACATTTCAGTGATTGCACCAATATGGTAGTGCATGGTAGGCACTTCACTAACAATGCTTTCCAAGTGTTCAATCTGATCTGAGTTGGTCAAGATAAGCGCTTGATTTTGGAAGTTGTTCTGGCGGGCAAATGGATACATGAATCCGAGAAAGGCCACGCGAGAAGCCTGCTCTGGACTAACCAACTTTAGAAGATTCGTATATGCTGTGTATTCTTGCACTACAATCTTAGTTTGACGGTGATTGCTATCAAGAAGGAGACGCATATTCCCAGGGACTGAATCAGTGATAGGCTCTTGCCAGAAGAGGACATCTTGACCAGAATTCGGAAGATTCATAGCTGTCAAGAAAGGCGTTGACAAGGAGTTATAAAGGATACGTCGCAAATCATAACCAGCTTCTTTAAGATAAAAGACTACAAACTCCGATTTGTTTTTGAAAATGTAGACCTTGTCTTTCCAATTCAAGATAACGTCTTTGGTCAAATGGTTAATGACGATAACTTCCTTGTTATCTGGAGTGAAATAACTAGTAATGGTCGCTTCTTGCTTAACATTGTAAGTTGTTTGTGAGAAACGGTATCCCTTATTATTGTAGCGATCAGTCACACGCAGGCGACCTGACTCATCATACCAATCCACAGCTTTAACTAGACGCTGATGAGCAGGATGCGCATAGTGAATATGACCACGTTTCTTATCAAAACGGAAGATTTCCGCGTTGCTATTTGTTCCTAAAATTTCCCAGTAATCAGGCACAGGAACCTGATTAAAGTAAAGTGCAGAACCTTGAACCTTGTCAAAACCAGTGAAATAAAGGTAAGGTGAGGTCACATCACTAGGCAGAAAGCCATCATCTGAAAGACAAACTGTTGTATTTACATAGCCAGCAACAATCAGCGAGTAATGGAGATCCCAACTACCTTGACTATAGTTCTCAAATAAATTAATCATGATTAGTCATCTCCTTTACTAAGTTAAGCCACTTCTGCTCGATTTCCTCTGTCAAAAAGCCTTTGGCGATATCATAAGAGACTTGATGAACATGATCTAAATCTGAACGACTGAAGAAAGCTACAATTTTCTCTGCCAAGGCAGCCACAATAGCAAGCTCGTCATCTTTTTCAAATCGAGGGATTAAGTAACCATTTTCATTATCCTTGATAAAAGTTTGGTTCCCATAACGGACATCAAAACCAATCATACCAAGGCCCGATCCAACAGCTTCTAGAAGTGTCAAGCCAAAACCTTCACTCTTAGAACCTGATAGGTAAAGTTCGTAATCCTTGTAGACTTCTGTTAAATCTTGGTGACCCTTGAGGTGGATATAATCCTGAGCGTGATTTTCCTCGATAATTGCCTTAAGCTTAGCTTCTTCAGCACCTGTACCAAAGATATCAAAGTTCACTTGTGGCAGACTTTCTTTAGCCTTAACAACAGCCTTAGCCAACCAATCCACGTGCTTTTCATTGGCCAAACGTGAAGCTGTGATGATTGAGAATGGTTTACGCTCTCCCTCAGGCTCTCTCAGTTTATCCAAACTTCCCACAGGAATCGTTACGATATTAGGTGTAAATGGTGTGTATTTGTTGAACTGATCTAGCATAATGCTACGTTGACGCTCTGTCGCTGTGATGAAGAAATCAACCTTATCTGCATTGCTGAATTGGTACTCATAGAAGTTATTCCAAAGAATAGTCTTGTCTGTCACAGCATTTTCACTAAAGTGCTCTGCATGGACAACAACTCCAAGCTTAGCAGGTTTAGTATTACGGAAAACAGCCTGCCCCGTGCCAGTGGCACGGTCCAAAATGACAATATCTTGGTCAGTTAGACCAAGTTGCGACATGAAGTAGGCAATAAACTCATGCTTAGAAGACAAAATCTTATCTGGGAAACGGAAGACACTATCCTTACCATCAACAATTTCATCATAGGCAACACTACCATCCTCATTGAAGAAACGACGTTGATAGAGGTGTGCCTTGTTATCTACAGGGGTGTAGTACTCCGTGAACATCTTAGTGTAAGAGTAAAAGTCTTTACGAATTAAGCAACCACGCGATACTTTTTCCACACGGTGAACGATATCTTCACCCTCTTTACGCAAGTAGGCTGCATAAAAAATATCTTCCTTGGCACAAAAAAGCTTAACCACTTTACCATTAATCTCACGACGTGTGATGTCATAAGGGATTTCCTTTTCCAAATCCTTGACAGTATAGGTCGTTGGAGCAATTTTCAGGTCTGTAAAATAGCTGTATAGCCAGATGACGTCTTCATCTTCAAACCCCATGTTACGGGTCAAATCTGAAAGATTGTCCTGCAAGAACATATCCATAAAGACAAATTTGGCCTTAATACCTGTGTTTTTGAAAATTGTAGAACGATAGGCCTGGGCGTACTCAACACCACTTGATGCCCAACCGATTCCTAAATTGATGTTATAAACAGTCATGTATTTTCCTTTCTGGGTAAAAGTTCAACATCGACATTTCTTTTTCGACATACCTTACTCTAGTAGCACCTAGGCACTACTATGTTAGTACTATAGCCTCCTAGATTAGAGCAAGTCTTCAATAAGTGTATCCACTTCGTCTTGCGCCTCTTCAATAGGTGTGATTTCAGTTACCATGATTCCTGCAACCGCACGTTCAACCAAGGCGTCAACATCCATACGACGTTCATATTGTTCGACATTTTTGATTTTTGGATTAGTTTTTGGACGGTCAGGTGCAAAGATAGTACAGCAATCCTCAAAAGGTTGGATGGAAATGTCAAAGGTATCAATTTTTTGTGCCAAATCAATGATTTCCAACTTGTCCATAGTGACAACCGGGCGAATCACTGGCGTACATGTAACAGCATTAATCGCCTGCATAGACTCCATAGTCTGACTAGCAACCTGACCAAGACTTTCACCATTGATAATCACAAGGCCTCGGCGTTCTTCACGAATACGGTCAGTAATACGCATCATAAAGCGACGTGTCAAGGTCATCAAATAAGCTTCTGGTGCTTTTTCTTTGATTTCTTCTTGAATTTCAGTAAATGGTACTTCGATGAACTGAATATTACCACCAAATTTAGTCAACTTACGGGTCAAATCTTGAGCCTTTTTAAGAGCTCCAGGACTAGTGTAAGGAGGACTTGCAAAGTGGACAGCTTCAATATCCACACCACGTTTAAGGGCAAGATAACCTGCCACTGGCGAATCAATCCCACCTGAAAGCATGAGCATTCCTTTACCAGCAGTACCTACAGGTAGACCGCCTGCTCCTTTGATTTCCTCGTGAGAAATATAAGCCGCCTCGGCACGAATTTCTACCTTGAGGTTGACATCTGGTCCCTTCATCTGAGCCTTAATGTCAGGCAATACATCAAAAACTGCATTTCCTAAAGTAAGATTGAGCTCACGACTGTCGAGAACAAAGTCATGGTCACTACGTTTAGCAGTTACTTTAAAAGTAAGACCGTCACGATAGAGTCCAGTCATAATGTCTTGAACAGCTTTTTTCAAGACCTCGACATCTTTTTCAAACTTGTAAACAGGACTAAAGGCTTGAATACCAAAAATTTGCTTCAAAGACTCTGCTACTGGCTCATAGTCTGTACCGTTGAGGTAGATGTGACCACGGTCTCGGTCAAAAGTCACTTTAACATCTGGATAGATGGATAGAACATCCTTGATGTTATTTCTAAGTTTATTGATAAAGCGCATACGGTTTTTGCCCTTGGTAGACAATTCACCATAGCGAACCATAATTTCTGAATATGTTAGTGTCATTCCTTTTCCTTTTAAATTTGAATTTAGTTTTATTGTTTAATTGCTTAAATCTTGCTATCTCACTTTTTGTGTCTTGGCGTAGACCTGCTTGAAAATCGTGAGAAACTGTTCTACCTGTCCCATATCATTGTCATCATCAAGACTGATACGTACAGCCGTTTGAGCTAATTTAGTCGGAACACCCATAGAAATGAGAGTCCCTGCTGGTTTTCCCGCCTTAGATGAACATGCAGATGTCGTTGAAATATAGATTTGATGCTCTTCAAAAGCATGGACAATAACTTCACCACGAACACCCTTGATTCCAAAGGTCAAAATATTGGGCGCAAAGTCTTCACCCTCACCTGAGAAAATAGTAATGTCCTCATACTTAGCCAATTCGTCAAAGATAATTTTTTTCATCTTGGCAATTTTCGGAAGAGAAAACGCCTCTTTGTCAGTAACTAAACGCAAGGCCTTAGCCATACTCGCAATGCCAGCAACATTCTCAGTCGTTGAACGAAAGTCTTTTTCTTGACCGCCACCTGTTAAGAGTGGCGTAATCTTTTTCCCTGCCTTTTTGTAGACAAAACCGACACCTCGAACAGCATGGAACTTGTGACCAGAAAAAGTTGCAAAGTCAACACGGTCTGTTAAATAAGCTGATACAGGAATCTTCCCAATAGCCTGAACAGCATCCACATGGAAAGATATCGTCGGCTCATCAGCCAATATATCCGAGATAGCTTGAATAGGTTGGATTGATCCGATTTCGTTATTAACGGCCATAACCGAAACCAAGATCGTGTCGGGGCGTAATAATCCAGCAAGAGCTTCAACATCCACAAATCCTTGTGCATTTACGGGTGCATAGGACACTTCGAAACCATGCTCTGAAAGCCATTTGGCAGACTCTTTCACCGCAGGATGTTCAATATCAGAAACAATGATGTGTTTGCCATAAGGTTCTTTTTCAAAAGCCACTCCTTTTATGACCCAGTTGTCGCCTTCGGTTCCTCCAGACGTAAAGAAAATCTCATCGGCTGATTTTCCAATGAGGTCCGCAACTTGCTTACGAGAAGCCTCCAAAATACGTGTCGCAGATGTTCCTAATTGGTGCAGGCTGGATGGGTTCCCAAAAATTTTAGTAGCCACTTCTTGATAGGTTCTAAGTGCCTCTGGATAAGGCACCGTAGTGGCTGAATTATCAAAATAAATCATGATTTTTCCTCGATTTTTATTTACTATTTATTATAGCATAATTTTTTTAGCAATTTTTGCGAGAAAATCATATAATAGAAAGTACGAAATATTTTTAAGGAGAGCATCATGTCTGAAAATTACTCACGCCGTAATCATTCATCAAAAGAAGAAAAAAAATCTGCCCCAAAGGTGACCGAACACGTTACAAAAGGCTTCACTGCCTTCCAAAAAGTCCTTACTGCCGTCGGGACAATTTTGTCAATCATCGTGGCTTCAATCACCATCATGAATTTCACAGCCTCTAAAAATAAGGACACTTCTGATTCATCAGCCAATCAATCAACTGTAGTCATCAAAGAAGGCAATAATAAGACTCAAGAATCAAGCGCCGCTTCATCTAGTTATGGCAATGCGACTGATTCAGAAACACAAACAAGTAGCCAAGCAGGAACTAACACCTATTCGTCATCTGCAGACACAACAACGGGTGGCAATACGACTACCTCTTCATCAGCAGCTACTGCAGATACAACATCTGGCAATGCGACTACTGGTGGCGTAACAACTGGTGACGCCGCTTCTAACTAAGACATGTAAAAGGCTAGGAAACCCTGCCTTTTTTCTATAATTCTATGAACTATACAGAAACTCTAAATTTTATCCATTCTTTCAAGGGCAATGGCCGTCGCCCTCAACTCGAACGTATGCGTTGGCTTTTGAAACAAGCCGGAAATCCTCAGACTCACTTTCCAACGGTGCATATTGTCGGGACCAACGGTAAGGGATCAACAACAAGCTACCTACAAAATATCCTAACAAAGTCAGGCTATCAGGTCGGGACCTTTACCTCCCCTTATATTACTCGTTTCAACGAACGTATTAGTATAAATGGCACAGAAATCCCTGATAAGGATTTGATTAGCCTTGTCGAGAAAGCTCAGGTTCTTCTTGATGATTTAGAAGAGCACACTAATTTTGGCAGACCAACGGAATTTGAATTGGTCACCTTACTCATGTTCCTCTACTTCGACCTTAAACAGGTTGATATGGCTATCATTGAAGCTGGAATTGGTGGACGACTTGATTCGACAAATGTTCTTTCGCCAGAGCTTGCCATCTGTACTTCGATTGGCTTTGATCACACTGAGACCTTAGGCAATAGCCTTTTGGACATTGCCAATCATAAAGCAGGCGTCATGCGAGAAAACACACCTATCTTACTTGGGCGTGTCTCTGCAGAAGTTGAACATTTCTTCAACCAAAAATCATATGACCTACAAGCACCTTTAGCTATCATTGATAGGGAAATTCAGCTGCTTCCAAAGGACAATCAAACGATCCAAATTTCTTATGACCATTGGGAAAGTCCAAATCTTAAACTTCCAATGTTAGGGCAGCATCAAGAAAACAATGCTGGGCTAGCTGTCACTGCTGCCCATCTCCTAGCTCAAACATTTTCTAAGATTACCGATAAGAGCATCCAAGAGGGGATTGAAGAGACGCATTGGCCTGGTCGCAGTGAGTGGATAGGGAACAATATATACCTAGACGGCGCTCATAACCCTCAAGGAATTGCCAGCTTAAAACAGGTACTAAAAGATAACTTCGCTAATCGTAGGGTACATATCCTCTTTGCAGGACTTAGACGAAAGCCTTTGGCAGACTTACTAGAGGAATTGAAAGATTATGATATAACGGTAACCAGCTTTGACTTTTTTGAGGCACTGCCCTTGGATGACTATCCCCAAGACTTCAAACGTGCAGCCGACTATAGAGACTGGCTAGCACAAGCTGAATCAGCAAATCCTGATGACCTATTTGTTGTCACTGGATCTCTTTACTTTATATCAGCAGTAAGAAACTACTTAATTAAATAAAATAAGGCCTGAAGGCCTTTTTTATTTAGACAATCTATAGTTTCACACAAAGTGTAGGCTGCTATTTGAACACAAAGAAAAGTCTGAAACTCTTAGTTAACAGACTTTACTTTTCTATCGCATCGTCACAAATTCTTCTGAACCTGTTGGATGAATGGTTTCCATAGCCAAAAAGGCTATGGAAATTCGCAAGGAAATCCCTTGCGATTACTTTCAATTGAAGCCATTCAGACACAAAGAAAAGTCTGAAACTCTCAGTTAACAGACTTTTCTTTTCTATCGCATCGTTACAAATTCTTCTGAACCTGTTGGATGAATGGCAACCGTATTATCAAAATCAGCCTTAGTTGCTCCCATCTTAATAGCCACAGAGAAACCTTGAATCATCTCATCAACACCATAGCCAATACCGTGAAGACCAATGATTTTTTCATCTTCACCAAGTGTTACTAATTTCATGGTTGACGGCTGACGATTATCTCCAAGAGCCGTATACATTGGAGTAAAACTAGATTTATAGACCTTGATATTTTCCGAACCATATTTGGCAATTGCCTTTTCCTCAGTCAACCCAACAGCACCAATGACTGGATGGCTAAAGACCACAGTGGCTACATCAGTGTAATCAAGCTTAGCATCAGCTTTATTGTTGAAGATTCTCTCTGACAATTGACGTCCAGCCTTGACTGCAACTGGTGTCAAATCAAGTTTACCAGTTACATCGCCAAGGGCATAGATTCCAGGAACAGATGTATTTTCAAACTCATCCGAATAGATTGTTCCTTTTTCAGTCAGTTTAACACCTGTCTTCTCAAGTCCAAAACCAGAGGTGTTGGCTGCGCGTCCAATAGCCCAGATGAGGCAATCAACAGTAATCGTTTCTCCATTATCAAAACTAATGGTTAAGGAATCATCTGCATTCTTCACTACCTCTGTCACATTAGCATGCGTATGGAGGGTCGGACCAGATTTAGCCATTTCATCAACTAAAACATCAACGATATCCTTATCAAAGGTACGCAATGGACGATCTTTACGCACAAAGAGGTGTGTATCACTTCCAAGAGCATTGAGAACACCAGCAACCTCAACGGCGATGTAGCCAGCACCAATAACAGCTGTACGTTTTGGCACCTCATCTAGTTCAAAGAAACCATCGGAGGTAATCCCATATTCACTACCTGGAATGTTTGGATAAAGGGCGTGACCACCAGTCGCAATAAGGATATGGGGTGCTGTATAACGCTCACCCGCTACTTCAACCGTATGAGGGTCAACAAATCTTGCATACTCGTATACACGTTCAACGCCATTGCTATCAAAACCACGCTCATAAGAACCATGGATACGGTCGATATAAGCCTGACGATTGGCCTTAAGCGTTGCAAAATCAAACTTATTAATCGTCACATCAAAACCGTACTCACCTGCATAACGGTGAAGGGTTTCAGCAACCTGAGCACCATACCACATGACCTTTTTAGGCACACAACCTACATTGACACAGGTACCTCCGACCTCTTTTCCTTCAAAGAGAATCACCTTAGCACCATGCATGGCAGCACGATTGGCACTAGCAATACCACCAGAACCACCTCCAATGACAATATAATCGTATTCTTTTACCATATTTTACCTCTTATGTTTCTTTATACAGCGTATTAGCTACTAGATAAGCCATTTCTGCCTATACTTTATCATAAAATAGGTACCCTGACAAAAATCTGCTACGACACAAAAAACAACCCCTTCACAACGAGATTGTTTTGTCATATCTTATTTATCAAGTGGTTTGCGGAGGAATCCGAAGAGGATACCTGATACCACAGCACCAATCAAGATGAAGAGAAGGTAGAGAAGGGCATTTGATGTGAGGGCAATTACGAAGATACCTCCGTGTGGTGCCATCAATTTGATTCCTGCCATACCTACAAGAGCACCTGTAAGAGCTGAACCGACGATAAAGCTTGGGATAGCGCGTGCTGGGTCAGCTGCACCAAATGGGATCGCACCTTCAGTGATGAATGAAAGTCCCATAACAATGTTTGTCAAACCAGAGTTGCGTTCTTCTTCAGTGAATTTATCTTTAAACAAGAGTGTTGCTACAAATACTGCCAACGGAGGAACCATACCAGCCGCCATAACTGCTGCCATAACAACTGAACCGCCTGAAGTTACTGTTGCTGCGAGAGTACCTGTACCAAAGACATAAGCTGCTTTGTTGACTGGTCCACCCATATCCACTGCCATCATACCACCAACAAGGAGACCAAGTAGTACGGCTGAGCTTCCTGACAAGCTTGACAAGAAGTTATTAAGACCAGTATTAATTGCTGCCATTGGGATATTTACTGCCAACATCAAGAAACCAGTAGCAAATACACCAAGAAGTGGCAAGAGCAAGATAGAACGGATTCCTTCAAGGGAACGTGGAATACCTGCCAAGAGTTTACGAAGAAGAAGGATAACACCACCTGCAAGGAAACCACCAACAAGAGCTCCAAGGAAACCTGAAGATACGCCAGCAAGGGCAAGGGTTGCTTTACCACCTGAAGCAAATGGAACACCACCAAAGGCTGCACCACTTGAAGCAATAGCACCAGCTACGAAACCTGATACCAAACCTGGTTTTTCAGCGATAGAGTAAGCAATGTAACCTGCAAGTACTGGAAGCATGAAGCCAAAGGCAGCACCACCAATTGCTTTGAATTGAGCAGCAATTTCATGGTAAGAACCAAGTTGTGACAATTGATCTTTGGGAACACCCATGATTTGGTCGAGCAAGAAGGCAAGCGCAATCATGATACCACCACCGATAACGAATGGAAGCATTTGTGAGACCCCACTCATCAAGTGTTTATAGAAGGCACCACCAAGGCTCAATTTCTCACTTGATTCTTGAGCAGCTCCAGCATTTTCAGCATGGAAAACTTCAGCTTTTCCATCCAAGATGTTTTGGATTAATTCTTGAGGTTGACGGATACCTGCTGCAACTGGTTTAGAAAGCAATTTTTTACCATCAAAGCGTGCTGTTTCAACTGCCTTGTCTGCTGCTACGATAACACCTACAGCCTTTCTGATTTCTTCAGCAGTCAATGGTGTTCCGACACCTGACGCACCGTTAGTTTCAACACGAACATTGACTCCCATTTCTTCACCTGTTTTAATCAGTGATTCTTCAGCCATGTAAGTGTGAGCAATACCAGTTGTACAAGCTGTTACAGCTACGATAAGTGGTTTATCGCTTGAAGCTGCTTCTTTAACAGCTTGTGCTTTCTTAGCTTCCTCAGCCTGTGCTTCTTCTTCACCCGTATTGAAAGCAGCAATCACTTCATCTGGAGAAGTCACCTTACGCAAACGATCTGCAAAACCATCTTGCATAAGATATTTTGACAACTCAGCAAGGGCTGCCAAGTGAGTGTCATTTGCTCCCTCTGGAGCAGCAATCATAAAGAAGAGGTCTGTAGGTTGACCATCAAGTGATTCGTAATCTACACCTTTATTAGATTTAGCAAAAAGTACTGTTGCTTCTTTTACTGCAGCATTTTTACTGTGTGGCATAGCGATTCCATCACCCAAACCAGTTGATGTTTGTGCTTCACGAGCCATAATACCTGCTTTGAAAACATCAAAGTCAGTCACAACACCGTTGTCAACCATGCTGTTAATCATTTCATCGATAGCAGCTTCTTTTGTAGTTGCTTGAAGGTCAAGCAACATTACTTTTTTGTTCAGTAAATCCTGAATTTTCATAGTTTTTCTACCTCTACTTTATTGTATGTTTCTTTAATAAATTCAATTGTCGCTAAGTCATCTGAGAAAGCCGTAGATGTTCCACATGCTACTCCCCACTTGAGAGCCTCAATTGGATCACCTGATTTAACAAACTCACCAGTGAAACCAGCAACCATTGAGTCACCCGCACCAACAGAGTTTTTAACTGTTCCCTTAATTGGTTTGGCAAAGTAAGCAGCCTCTGGTGTGACCAGCAGAGCTCCATCACCTGCCATTGAGATGATAACGTTCTGTGCACCCTTAGCAAGGATTTCACGCGCATATTTTTCAACATCAGCCAAACCATTAAGTTTGACATTGAAAATAGCTTCTAACTCATGGTTATTTGGTTTTACCAAGAGTGGTTGGTAAGCCAAGGAATCAAGCAAGGTTTGACCCTCAAAGTCACAGACAACCTGTGCACCAGTTTCACGCACTAGTGGAATCAATTTGTTATAGACCTTGTTTCCAAGATTGCTTGGTGCTGATCCAGCAAAAACAACCACATCATCAGCACCTACACTTGAAAGAACTGCTTCCAATTCAGCCAATTGATACTCATTAATGACAGGTCCTGCACCGTTAATTTCAGTTTCTTGGTCAGCCTTGATTTTAACATTAATACGTGTGTCTTGATCCACAGCTACAAACTTGGTTTTAATACCTTCTGCATCCAAACCATCTGTAACAAAACGTCCTGTAAAACCACCGATGAAGCCCGTTGCAGTATTATCGACACCTAAACGTTGCAAAATACGACTAACATTAATCCCCTTACCGCCAGCGAACTTATCATCACTCTCCATGCGGTTAACCTCACCAATCTCTACCTTGTCGATACGAACAATGA
>NZ_KV791119.1:0-22058 GCF_001807855.1 Streptococcus sp. HMSC10E12 | reverse complement strand
CATACTTCAATAACCCTCGTTTTCTCTTTTAATTCTTTTAGGAGCTCTTCTTCCGAAGCATTTGTAATTATGGTTACTTTCTCGACCTCGGCTACCTTAGCATAGGTAATCTGACCAAGTTTAGAGGCATCCGCTAGAACATAAGCTTTTTGCGCATTAGCTATAACTGTCCGTTTAATAACTGCCTCTTCCATGTCTGGGGTAGTGAAATAATTAGCATCAACGCCATTAGCACCAATGAACGCACAATCAAAATTCAGTTGTCTGATTTGCTCTTGAGCAGTACTTCCAATAGAAGCATCCGTTGAATGTTTAACCTTTCCTCCAACAATCCTAGTGCTAACACCAAGATCTACCAGCTTAACCGCATGGTGGATAGAATTAGTCACAACCGTTACCTGACGATTAGCCAAATGTGGAATCAAAAGTTCATTTGTTGTACTAGCCTCAAGAAAGACGACATCCCCTTCCTTAATCAAATCGGCAGCATAACCAGCTAACTGAGCCTTTTTTTGAACGTTTCTAATAGCTTTTTGACTATTGGCAATTTCTTCCTTTAGACCATGAATGCTTTCAGCACCGCCATGAACACGTTTAAGTTGGCCATCTGCCGCTAACTCGTCCAAGTCGCGACGAATCGTCGACTCGGAAGTATCACTTAACAAAACAGTTAGGTTTTCCAAAGTGACAAAACCATCTTGTTTCAACTGAGACAAGATAATCTGCTTACGTTCAGACTTTAGCATAATCTCTCCTTCTGTAATCGTTTACAAAATCTATTATACTAAATTTTTAATAACTGTCAACTAAAAACAGTCAAAAAAAATCAAAATATTTCATTATCAAATACTTATCTACCAAAATGACGCAATTTGATAAGAAAGTTCTTACATTTTCAAAAAGAATACCCCTTTCAGTATGAAGGGCAAAATAAAAAAGCCTTTCGGCTCTCTTATCTTATTTGGCATAGTCAACCGCACGGAATTCACGAATGACTGTAACCTTAATATTTCCTGGGTAATCCAAATTCTTCTCAATTTGTTCACGTACCTTGTGAGACAAGATTGTAACTTCATCATCTGAGATTTTGTTTGGATGAACCATAATACGAATTTCACGACCAGCTTGAAGGGCGAAGCTTGTTTGAACACCGTCAAAGCTTGATGCAATTTCTTCCAAATCACGAAGGCGTTTGACATAATTCTCAACAGATTCATTACGAGCCCCTGGACGAGCCGAACTCAAAGCATCTGCTGCAGCTACAATAACTGCAATAACGCTCTCAGGTTCTACATCGCCATGGTGGCTGGCAATGGCATTGACCACAACTGGATGTTCTTTGTACTTACGTGCAAACTCTGCACCAATCTCTACGTGGCTACCTTCGACTTCTTTGTCAATGGCTTTCCCCATATCGTGAAGGAATCCAGCACGACGAGCAAGGGCAACATTTTCACCCAATTCACCAGCCATGATACCTGCTAGTTTACCAACTTCAACTGAGTGACGAAGGACGTTTTGACCATACGACGTACGGAACTGCAAGCGTCCCATAATCTTAATCAAATCAGGATGAAGATTCATAGCACCAATTTCGTAGGCTGCCTCTTCACCATATTCACGGATACGGTTATCCATTTCCTGACGGCTCTTCTCAACCAACTCTTCAATACGAGCCGGATGGATACGACCGTCCTTAATCAAGGCCTCGAGAGTCATACGTGCAATTTCACGACGAACTGGATCAAAACCAGAAAGGACAACCACTTCTGGAGTGTCGTCAATAATAACGTCAATACCTGTTAGACTTTCAAGCGTACGGATGTTACGCCCCTCACGTCCAATGATACGACCTTTCATATTGTCATCTGGAAGGTGAACAGTGGTTACTGTTTGTTCAGTAACATAATCTCCAGCCAAGCGTTGCATAGCTTGCGCCAACAAGTTTTTGGCCTTCTTATCAACAGTATCTTTAACCTGTGCTTCTGCATCTTTGATACGTGTTGCAATCTCATGAGTCAGATTATTCTCAGTCTCCGTTAAGATTACCTCACGCGCCTCTGCAATGGTCATCTGACCAACACGTTCAAGTTCAGCTTGCTTCTCAGCCTCCAACTGAGTCACATTCTCTTCACGCTCATTAAGATGTTTAGATTTGTCAGCAAGACTCTGCTCTTTCTTCTCGAGGGTAAGTTCTTTACTTGATAGATTTTCATCCTTACGGTCAAGGCTGGTTGCACGTTCTGTTAAACGATTTTCCATTTGTTTAAGCTCTTGACGTTCAGATTTGAATTCTTTTTCAATATCTTCTCGATATTTTCTAGCTTCCTCTTTTGCTTCTAACAAGAACTCTTTACGTTGAGCCTTACTTTCGCGTTCAGCAGTCACACGCAGATGATCTGCATCATGTTCCGCCTGACTGCGAAGGTTCACAGCGTCTTGTTCTGCCTTTAGCAAGGTAGTTTCTGCTTGTTCCTTAGCTTTGCTAAGTTTAATAGAAATTGCTAAATATCCAACGACTAAACCAATGAGTGCAAAGACAACTAAAATTATCATGTTTATCATGTCTTTACCTCAACTTTTCTAAGGTTTCCCTAAAGAAAACCGTCTTCTAGTGTATCATATTTATAGCGAATTCTCAAATAAATACTAGAACTTTAAACTGATTTTGTGGTATCATAACTCTATTAGAATAGGGAGGTATTACCATGCCAAAAGACGTTACTGTTGAAAGTTTTGAACTTGATCATACCATTGTAAAAGCACCTTATGTCCGTCTTATTTCAGAGGAAGTTGGACCTAAAGGAGATATCATCACAAACTTCGATATCCGTTTGATTCAACCTAATGAAAATAGTATTGATACAGGTGGTCTTCATACTATCGAACACCTACTCGCTAAACTGATTCGTCAACGTATCGATGGACTTATTGATTGCTCACCATTTGGTTGCCGTACAGGCTTCCATATGATTATGTGGGGTAAACAAGATCCTACAGAAATTGCTAAAGTTATCAAATCTAGTCTTGAAGCTATTGCTAACGAGATTACATGGGAAGATGTTCCAGGAACTACCATTGAATCTTGTGGTAACTACAAGGATCACAGTCTTCATTCAGCTAAGGAATGGGCTAAACTTATCCTCGAACAAGGTATCTCAGACCAAGCCTTCGAACGTCATACCGTTTAAAAAACATTGGGATATATCCCAATGTTTTTTTAGTATTTTCTAAAACGTTGATAACGCGCTTCAAGCAAGTCCTCTGTTGATAATTGGCTTAATTCTGCCAACTCATCTACAATTGCTGTCTTAATTGCTTCAATAATTTCACTTGTAAAGTAACCACGTTCTGGAATCACCTTATCAACGATTCCCATATTAAGCAACTCGCCTGATGTAATCTTCATCAACTCTGCTGCCTCTTCTGAACGTGAGCCATCTTTCCAGAGAATAGTCGCAAACCCTTCCGGACTCAAGATAGAGTAGATGGTATTTTCAAGCATCCAAACCTTATCGGCTACCGCCAAGGCAAGAGCTCCTCCCGAACCACCTTCACCAATGATGATGGCAATAATTGGCACCTTAAGATCACTCATTTCCATAAGGTTACGCGCAATTGCCTCACCTTGTCCACGTTCCTCTGCTCCAACACCAGGATAAGCACCTGCAGTATTGATAAAGGTAACAACTGGACGACCAAACTTTTCAGCCTGTTTCATAAGTCGAAGAGCCTTACGATAGCCCTCTGGATGTGGTTGGCCAAAGTTACGGTTAAGGTTGTCTTGAAGATTTCTACCTTTTTGAATACCCACTACAGTAACAGCTTGACCATTTAAACGACCAATACCACCAATAACGGCACCATCATCACGGAAATTACGGTCGCCATGAAGTTCGATAAAGTCATCGAAGATTCCTTGGGCAAAGTCCAAAGCAGTTAAACGGCCTTGATCACGCGCTTCTTTTAAAATACGTGCTACGTCGCTCATTGAACACCTCCATGGAATGATAAGAGTGTGGCAATGGTATCAGCCAACTCTGTACGTTTGACAATGGCATCAACAAAACCATGTTCTTGAAGGAACTCAGCCTTTTGGAAATCATCTGGCAAAGTTTCGCGAACTGTGTTTTCAATGACACGACGACCTGCGAAACCAATCAAGGTTTGTGGCTCAGCCAAGATAATATCACCTTCCATAGCGAAACTTGCTGTAACCCCACCAGTGGTTGGATCTGTCAAGACAGTCAGATACAACAAGCCAGCATTAGAATGACGTTTTACGGCTGCTGAAATCTTAGCCATTTGCATCAAACTCATAATACCTTCTTGCATACGAGCACCACCAGATGCTGTAAAAATAACAACTGGAAGTTTTTTTTCAATCGCATGTTCAAATAGCTGGGTGATTTTTTCACCAACAACAGTTCCCATTGAAGCCATGATAAAGTTAGAATCCATAATGGCCAAGGCTGTTTTTTGCCCCTTGATAGTTGCAACACCAGTTACAACAGCTTCATCAAGACCCGTTTTTTCCTTAGTCGCTGCTAATTTCTCCATATAACCTGGGAAATTCAATGGATTTTCAGTTTTAATACCAGTAAAAAGTTCTTGGAATGACCCCTCATCAACCGTTAAATCGAGACGTTCTTTAGCTGAAATACGGAAGGTATAAGAACAATTTGGACAAATTTTAGCTTGTCCCAAGTCCTTTTGATAAATAGCTTGTTTACAACCAGGACATTTGGCAAAAAGTTCATCTGGAACTTCTGGCACTTGGTGATCAATCCCATTACGTACAGAACGGTTAGGATTGATACGGATATACTTTTCTTTTCGATCAAATAATCCCATAAACTTTATTCCTCACGATTCTGATAATCTGGTAGGAAGGTCTCCATCAAGAAGGAAGTATCATAATCCCCAGCGATAACGCTACGATCTGAAATCAAATCCAACTGGAAGTCAGCATTAGTCACAACACCATCGATTTCGAGCTCGTAAAGGGCACGTTGCATCTTCATGAGTGCCTCAAATCGATTCTCTCCATGAACAATGATTTTGGCAATCATTGAATCATAGTAAGGTGGAATAGTATAGCCAGGATAAACTGCACTGTCTACACGAAGACCAACACCACCACTAGGTAGGTAGAGATTGCTAATTTTCCCTGGACTAGGTGCAAAGTTGAACTTAGGATTTTCTGCATTGATACGACACTCAATAGCATGTCCCTTGATTTCAATATCATCTTGGGTCACAGAGAGTTTTTCACCTGCGGCAATACGGATTTGTTCTTTAACAATATCCACACCACTTACAAATTCTGTAACTGGGTGCTCAACTTGAACTCGGGTATTCATTTCCATGAAGTAGAACTGACCTGTTTTTTCATCAAGAAGAAACTCAATAGTACCCGCATTTTCATAATTAACAGCCTTAGCAGCACGGACAGCCGCTGAACCAATTTCGTGTCGAAGAGTCTTACCAATAGCAACTGAAGGTGATTCTTCCAAGACCTTTTGGTTATTACGTTGAAGAGAGCAATCGCGCTCACCAAGGTGAACAATGTTACCGTAGCTATCTCCCAAAATCTGAACCTCGATATGACGAGCTGGGTAAATAACTTTTTCAATATACATCGCCCCATTACCAAAGGCTGCTTTAGCTTCTTGTGACGCAGATTCGAAAGCGGGAGCTAACTCTTCTTCAGTGTTAACCTTACGAATCCCCTTACCGCCACCACCAGCAGAAGCCTTAAGCATGACTGGGTAACCAAGACGGTTGGCAACTTCCAAAGCCTCCTCAGCTGTAAAGACTTCACCATCTGAACCAGGAATTACAGGGACATTAGCCTTAATCATTTCAGCACGGGCATTGATTTTGTCACCCATCTTGTCCATGACTTCGCCTGAAGGACCAATAAACTTGATGTTCATTTCTTCACAGAGAGTGGCAAATTTAGAGTTTTCACTCAAGAAACCAAACCCTGGGTGAATAGCTTGAGCCTCAGTCACAATAGCAGCTGATAGGACACGATTCATATTCAAATAAGAATCCGTTGATTTTGCAGGCCCGATACAAATAGCTTCATCAGCAAGCATAGTATGGAGAGAATCCTTATCTGCTTCAGAATAAATAGCAACCGTTTGGATACCCAATTCACGCGCTGCACGGATAATACGCACTGCAATTTCACCACGATTGGCAATCAATAATTTTTTAAACATAAAACAAGATAACATCAGACATTTTTTGATAGTCTGTGTTGATTTCCTTTCTATGTGATAGACCAATGTCTAAAGAAAAATCCTTTCCGACTGTCGCCAGAAGGATTTTCACAAAACATTAGCTTCCAATAGCAAAAGTCAAAGTACCTGATGCAGCAAGTTTACCATCGACTTCAGCCTTAGCTTCAACAACAGCAATTGTTCCACGACGTTTAACAAACTTAGCTGTCATAACAAGTTGGTCACCAGGAACCACTTGTTTTTTAAATTTAACCTTATCCATACCTGCGTAAAAGACTAATTTGCCCTTATTTTCAGGTTTAGACAATTCAAGAACACCAGCTGTTTGCGCAAGAGCTTCCATGATAAGAACGCCAGGCATAACTGGGTATTGAGGAAAATGTCCATTAAAGAAAGGTTCATTGATCGTTACATTTTTAATAGCTGTGATTTCGTCTTCTGAAACTTCTAGCACACGGTCAACCAAAAGCATTGGATAACGGTGTGGTAAAGCTTCACGAATAGCATTAATATCAATTGTCATTTGATGCGTACCAATCCTTTTCCATAGTCAACAACTTCTTCATTCGCTACCAAGATCTCAGTAATAACACCATCTTTAGGCGCTGGCACTTCATTCATAACCTTCATCGCTTCAACGATAAGAAGAGTTTGACCTTTCTTAACAGTGTCGCCAACAGAAACAAAGGCTGGTTTTTCAGGTGATGGAGACAAGTAAGCCACACCGACAAGTGGACTTTCAACCACTTCTCCTTCAGCAGCTTGAGCTGGTGCAGAAGCTTCTTCAACTGGTGTTGCTGGAGTTTCAACAGCAGCAGGTGCTGCTACTGGAGCAACCGGAGCCTGAGGAGCTGGCGCAACTACTTCAACTGTAGGAGCTACTGGGGCAGCTGTTACTGAACTTGTTTGATTTTTGCTCAAGTTCAATTCTTCACCATTGTTTTTGTATGAAAATTCACGCAAAGTTGATGCATCAAATTGAGCCAACAAATCTTTGATTTCAGAAATATTCATGAATTAAGCCTCCCAACGTTTAAAGGCAAGAACAGCATTGTGTCCACCAAAACCGAAAGTATTTGAAATTGCGTACTCAATATCAGCTTCTTGACCTTCACCATAAACAACATTAGCTTCGATGTAGTCAGACAATTCTTTTGTACCAGCAGTTTTTGGTACATAGCTATGACGAATAGCTTCGATTGTTGCAATAGCCTCAACCGCACCAGCAGCACCTAGCAAGTGACCTGTAAATGATTTAGTAGATGAAACTGGAACATCTTTACCAAGTACAGAAACAATGGCACCACTTTCACCCTTTTCATTAGCAGGTGTTGATGTCCCGTGAGCATTGACATAATCAACATCTTCAGGTTTGATACCAGCTTCATTGATAGCCAATTTAATTGCTTTAGCAGCACCTGAACCGTCTGGAGTTGGTGTTGTCATGTGGTAGGCATCACAGTTTGATCCGTAACCAACAATCTCAGCCAAGATGTTAGCACCACGTTTTTGGGCATGTTCCAAGCTTTCGATAACGAGAACCCCTGCACCTTCACCCATAACAAAACCATTACGGTCTTTATCAAATGGAATTGATGAACGTTCTGGATCCTCTGTTGTTGAAAGTGCTGTAAGAGCATTGAAACCACCAATACCAATCTTAGTGATTGAAGCTTCAGCACCACCAGCCAAGACAACATCATGCAAACCGAATTTAATTTCACGGAAGGCTTCACCGATTGCATCATTGGCAGAGGCACAAGCAGTCGTCACTGATTTACATACCCCTTGAGCACCAATTTTAAGAGCAATGTTACCAGCACCCATGTTTGAAAGTGCTTTAGGGATAAACATTGGTTTGATACGTTTCATCCCACGTTCGTGCATACGAATGATTTGATCTTCAAGTTCTTGAAGACCACCGATACCAGATGACACGATGACACCAACACGATCACGATCTTCTTCTTCCATGTTAAGTCCTGAATTTTCAAGAGCTTCCATAGCAGCATAAATCGCATAAAGTGAGTAAGTGTCCATACGGTTAGTATCTTTTTTCACAAAGTACTTATCGAACGGGAAATCTTGGATTTCACCAGCGTTAAAGACTGGAATTTCAGAAGCATCGAACTTCGTAATTGGTTTGATACCAATTTTACCGTCATGAAGACTGTTCCAAAATTCTTCTGGTGTATTACCGATTGGTGAGGTTACGCCGTAACCTGTAACAACAACACGATTTGTAGACATATATATTCTCCTTTTGTCGGATGGATATTCTAGTAAATGATTTTTTATATTGACATTCAATTATTGCATGGTCATACCACCATCAATAGCGATGGTTTGACCTGTGAGATATTCTTGACTAGCCAAGAATGCTGCAACTTCAGCCACTTCTTCTGCTTGACCAATACGTTTCATTGGCACTTGAGCAATCATAGCATCTTTCATTTTCTCTGGAATAGCGTCAGTCATATCTGATTCAATGAAACCAGGAGCAATAGCATTGACACGGACACCACGAGCCGCAACTTCACGCGCCACTGATTTTGTAAAACCAATCAAACCAGCTTTTGAAGCCGCATAGTTAGCTTGACCAATATTCCCCATGAGACCTACAACAGATGACATATTGATGATGGCACCTTGACGAGCCTTAGACATTGGTTTTAAGACAGCCTGTGTCATATTGAAAGCACCAGTCAAGTTGATTTTCAAGACACGTTCAAAATCTTCTTCACTCATCTTCAACATCAACTTATCGTTAGTGATCCCAGCATTATTAACTAGAACATCAACACTACCAAGCTTTTCAATAGCTTCAGCTACCATACGTTTAGCATCTTCACCGTTAGAAATATCACCTGAGATACCTACAACAGTTACACCATAATCTGCAAACTGTGCAAGCAAGTCCTCAGAGATTTCAGAACGTCCATTTAAAACAACATTGGCACCAAGACTAGCAAATTTGTGTGCCACAGCTAATCCAATTCCACGTGTTGAACCTGTTACAAAAACATTTTTATTCTTAAGTTCCATGTTTACCTCGTTTTAAGCATTAAGAAGGGCATCAAGACTAGCTTGATCTTCAACATTATGAGTTGGTAAGGTTTTATCAATTTTCTTCAAGAAGCCTGACAAGACTTTTCCTGGACCAATCTCAATTACTTCATCTACACCAAATTCTTGGATAGTGGCAATCGAATCATAAAAACGTACAGGTTCCATCACCTGACGAGCCAAAAGTGCTTTGACGTCTTCTGACTTCATGATTTGAGCCTCAGTATTACCTACTAAAGGAAGCGTAAAGTCCTTGAATGACACTTTCTCAAGTTCTGCTGCCAATTTTTGACTAGCTGATTCAAGTAAAGCTGTATGGAACGGCCCTGAAACATTAAGAGGAATCAGACGTTTAGCACCAGCTTCTTTAAGCAATTCCACAGCATAATCAACAGCCTCAACTTCACCACCAATAACAATTTGTGCTGGAGTATTATAGTTAGCAGGCGTTACTACACCCTTTTCAGATGCTTTTTGACAGATTTCTTCAATCAAACTTGGATCTGTATTCATGACAGCAACCATTTTCCCACTTCCAGCAGGAGCAGCTGTTTCCATGAATTCTCCACGTTTAGCAACCAAGGCTACCGCATCCTCAAATGAGAGTGCTCCGGCCGCAACTAGGGCAGAATATTCACCCAAAGAGAGACCGGCAACAATATCAGGAGTGATACCATTTTCTGCCAAAAGGCGATAAATGGCTACTGACGTTGTCAAAATAGCTGGTTGAGTATAGCGTGTCTGATTAAGTTTTTCTTCGTTAGAATCAATCAATTCACGCAAATCATAACCTAGAATACGACTAGCCGTATCAAATGTCTCTTTGACAACGGGATAAGTCGCATACAAATCGCTCGCCATGCCCAATTTCTGAGCCCCTTGACCAGCAAATAAGAACGCACGTTTTGTCACTATCCTAATCCTTTCGACGTTTTTAGACGTTTACATCTGCCCAACGAGCAGCTTCTTCTTTAATCACCTTGGCAGCACCTGTGTATAGGTCTTCCAAGATTTCTGCACATGTTTCTTCTTTACGAACAAGACCTGCAATTTGTCCAGCCATAACTGAACCATATTCCACATCTCCATCAACAACCGCGTTACGAAGGGCACCTGCACCAAGCTCTTCAATTTCCTCTTGAGTCTTCTTACCAGCCAAGAAATCTTTTTCAGCTTGGTTATATTCAGTAGCCAATTTATTCTTAATCGCACGAACTGGGTGTCCAACAACTGAGGCTGAAATAACAGTATCAATATCTTTAGCCTTCAAAATCTTATCTTTGAAGTTTTGGTGTGCATTAGATTCTTTAGCAACAGCGAAACGCGTACCAACCTGAACGGCTTCTGCTCCAAGCATAAGAACAGCAGCCATACCACGTCCATCAGCAACACCACCAGCTCCAATAACTGGGATAGATACCGCATCAGCAACTTGGCGAACAAGTGCCATAGTTGTCAATTTACCGATGTGACCACCAGCTTCCATACCTTCTGCGACAACAGCATCTGCTCCAAGTTTTTCCATACGTTTAGCAAGTGCTACCGATGGAATAACTGGGATTACTGTAATTCCAGCTTCGTGGAAACGCTCCATATATTTACCTGGGTTTCCGGCTCCTGTTGTAACAACCTTAACGCCCTCTTCGATAACGAGGTCGACGATGTCATCTGCAAATGGTGACAAAAGCATGATATTAACACCGAATGGTTTGTCAGTGATTTGTTTTACTCTATCAATGTTAGCTTTTACCACTTCTTTAGGGGCATTACCACCACCAATAATTCCGAGTCCACCAGCATTTGAAACGGCTCCTGCCAAGTCACCATCAGCAACCCAGGCCATACCACCTTGGAAGATTGGATATTTAATTCCTAACAGTTCTGTAATACGAGATTTCATTTTGCACCTTTTTTCGATTTTCTAATCAAATAAATAGTTTAATAATCAAAGTAATTGTATAAACAAAGGAGAATATCCCAAATAAGAATATTCTCTATGCCCTGCTTATTTAGTTTTTTCTTCTACGTAAGCAACAAGGTCACCAACAGTGTTAAGACCTTCTTCAGTTTCGATTTGGATATCGAACTCATCTTCGATTTCTGAGATAACTTGGAACACGTCAAGTGAGTCAGCGTCAAGTTCGTCAAAAGTAGTTTCTACTTTTACTTCTTCTGCATCTTTCCCAAGTTCTTCAACGATGATTTCTTGTACTTTTTCAAATACTGCCATTTTAATTTCTCCTTTAAGATAAATATATTTCTTATAATCTATGCTGGTGCATAATTTATATAACTAGATTTTAACAATAAGACTGCCCCATGTCAAACCCCCACCAAAACCTGATAAGAGAATTGTTTGACCGCTGTCTAATTTTAAGGTCCCATTCGCCACGTTTTCAGAAAGCAGAATTGGGATACTTGCCGCACTGGTATTACCATAAGACATCATGTTTGCCAAGAATTTGTCACGACTGACATCAATTTTCTTAGCCATAATATCCAAAATACGAATGTTAGCTTGATGAAGAAGGAAGTAATCAGGCTCACCTTTTTCTTCAACCAAGGCCTTAATACTCTTTGAAACCGTCTTAACGGCAAAATCAAAGATTGCTTTCCCATCCATTTGCATATAGGGATTAGGCTGATCAGACTCATCTGAATAAGGCGAGATAACTGCAGAGGCTCCTGACTCAAGACCACCCTTGCTACCATCGGTATTTAAAGATTCTCCCAAGAAATGTTCTTCATCAGTTTCTTCCAAGAGGACCCCGCCAGCACCATCTCCAAAGAGGACAGCTGTTGTACGGTCAGACCAGTCTAATGTTTTAGAAAGGACTTCAGCACCAATGACTAGACCTCTTTTGTAGACACCTGACTTAATCAATTTTTCTGCGGTTGCCAGGGCAAAGACAAACCCACTACATGCCGCAGTAATATCAAAAGCAAAGGCATTGACTGCTCCAATTGTTCCTTGAACACGCGCTGCCACTGACGGCATCGAGCTATCAGGAGAAATCGTTGCAACTAAAACAAAGTCTAGCTCCTCAGGAGCTAATCCTGATTTTTCTAATAGCTGATGAGCAACATTGGTAGCTAAATCACTCGTGTTCTCATTCAATGAGATGCGACGTTCCTGAATACCTGTACGCGAGCGAATCCACTCATCGCTAGTATCCATGATTTTTGATAGGTCATCATTGGTCACGACCTGAGCAGGTGCATAATGGGCAACCTGACTAATTTTTGCAAATGCCATTATTTCAACTCCTCAAGAAAGGCGTGGAGATTTTCCAATCCCTTGCTCATAACCTTCAATTCCTCGTCGTTAAAGCCTTCCGTAATCCTCATCACCATTGATTTATGAAAACGACGGTGAAGACGATATACCAAACGACCCTTTTTAGAAAGCGATAGATGGACCACACGACGGTCAACTGATGAACGCGTACGGACAATATAACCTTTCTTTTCAAGTTTATTGAGAGAAGTTGTTACAGTACCAAGAGTTAGCATGAGTTCTTTAGCTACTGCACTTGGTGTCGTATCTGGATGTGTACCGATCACATCAATGGTATGCATTTCCTTGAGGGAAACATCGTTAAATTTTGAATTCTTTAAACTTGCTTCTTCGATAATAACTACGTTATTAAAAATATCAACAAGATAGCCATCAATTTTGTCGTAATTCACACCAGACTCCTTTCAATAAAACTTTGACTTTCAAATTATATCAGACTCAAACTAAATTCGCAAGCCCGATTAAAAAACTTTAGTTTTTCTTTTAGAAAATGTGGTTATTTCCCTTGGAATTTAGGTCGACGACGCTCACTGTAAGCACGTACCCCTTCTTTGAAGTCCTCAGTGAAGGCAAGAGATTTTTGCAAATCAAGTTCCAACTTAGCGTAATTTTCCCATCCTGCAAATTCAGATTCCCAGACCATTTCTTTAATGGCTTTAAAGGAATTCACTGAAGAGCGGTTCAATTTTTTAATCAATTGACCCACAGTTTTTTCAAGTTTTTCTGACTCAACAACTTTGTAGGCAATTCCCCAGGCCAAGGCTTTTTCAGCTGATACTGGTTCTCCTGTCATGGTAATTTGAGTCGCACGGTTAATACCGATTGAACGTGTCAAAAGGTAGAGACCTCCAGCGTCAGGTGCCAAACCAACACCTACAAAAGCTTGGATGAATTTAGCTTTATCTGATGCAATCGTAAAATCAGCAGCAACAGCTAAGTTAGCTGCAGCACCTGCACATGGTCCATCAACTACCATGATAACTGGTTTAGGCAATTTTTTAAGAGCAAAAGAAATTTCATTTACCTGCTCAGCAATACGAACCAAAGACTGTACATCATCTAAAGCAACCGCTTTTTGCATTTGATCAAGGTCACCACCAACAGAAAAGACTTTCCCATTAGCATTGATTACCAAGAATTTTACTGACGCGTCTTGTTTAGCTTCCTCAATTGCAGCCATAATCTCATCACAAACTGGAATATTAAACCCATTTTGCACTTCTGGACGATTAAGTGTTAAAGTTGCTACTCCATCTTCAACACTATAAAGAATTGTTTCGTAAGCCATTTTTTGCATTCCTCCGATAACTAGTTCCTATATGAAAAACGTATGTTCTTTATATTTTTATCACAATTTTATTTGATGAATAGATAATTTGATTATCAAATCATTCATCGTTATTTTCTAGTATACCATAGTCCATCTAAAGGTCAACAGAAACTTAGAGTTTTTTAATTTGATACATCAAAACACCGAGTTCTACAACTCGGTGTCTCTTCTATTTTAATAAATCTAAAACATCTATAAGGTTATCCAACAAGCCTTTGGCTGCACCTTGATCCATGCCAAAACGATTATCTTTAATGGCCCAAACCTCAACACCTGCAGCGACTCCGGCAGCAATCCCCTTTTCGCTATCTTCGATAATCAGCGCCTGATTTGCTTCCACGTTCAAATGCTGTAATGCTGTCAGATAAATCTCTGGATTGGGTTTACTCTCCTTAAATTCTTCTCCTGAGAGAACCACATCAAAGAAACCATTCAAATGATTTTCCTCCAAAGCTCTAAGGATATCTGCCTTTACTGAGCTAGAAGCTAAACCTATTTTCAACCCTCGAGAATTCACTTCATTCAAGACCTTGAAAACATCAGGAAAGATTAATTCTTTATAGGGTAAGGGGTTGTCTTGTTTATAGGCATTATACTCTTCTTGTAAAGTTGGCACATCCCAGTTATCATAGTCATCTCTGAGAATATTTTCCCAAACTTGCTTGGTATTTCCACCTATAAAGAAAGACGGGGGTAAATGGTCTATTGAAATTCCCTTTTGAGCTAAGAAATTTGCACGTCGATCATAATAATATTTTTCAGTGTCAAAAAGGACACCATCCATATCAAAAATAATTGCCTCTACCACGGGATATCCTCCTTTTCTTTCCTTATTGTACCATAATCAGACTAAATCTTACTTGCTTTTAAAAACAATGTGACAAATTGTCAGAATTTTGCTATAATTGTAGAGTAATTTAAAATTTTTGGAGTAACTATGAAAGTCATCAAATTCGGTGGGAGCTCACTTGCTTCAGCCACACAATTAGAAAAAGTCTTAAACATTGTAAAATCTGACCCTGAACGTCGCTTTGTCGTAGTATCAGCCCCTGGTAAGCGTAACGATGAAGATACCAAAGTCACAGACGCCTTGATTAAATACTATAAACACTACACAAAAGGTGCTGATGTCAAAGCTGACCAAGAATGGATTATTAACCGCTACCAAGCTATGGTCGATGAGCTAGGCTTCAAATCAACAGAAATGGCGAAGATTGCTAAATCTATCAACGATCTTGCCACTCTTCCTATTGAAGACAATGATTTCCTTTATGATACTTTCCTAGCTGCAGGGGAAGATAATAACGCAAAATTAATCGCAGAATATTTCCGTAATAACGGTATTGAAGCACGTTACGTTCACCCTCGCCAAGCTGGTATTTTTGTCTCAAGCGAACCAGGAAATGCTCGTATCCTTCCAGGAGCTTATGACAAGTTGGAAGAGCTTCGTGAATCAGATGAGGTTCTTGTTATCCCTGGTTTCTTCGGTGTTACCCCTGATAATCAAATTTGTACTTTCTCACGTGGAGGCTCTGATATCACTGGTTCTATCGTTGCAGCTGGAGTTAAGGCAGATTTATATGAAAACTTCACAGATGTAGATGGTATTTTCGCAGCCCATCCTGGTGTCGTTCATGAACCACATTCAATTCCAGAGTTGACTTACAAGGAAATGCGTGAATTGGCGTATGCTGGCTTCTCAGTTCTTCATGACGAAGCCCTTCTCCCTGCCTACCGTGGTAAAATTCCACTCGTTATTAAAAATACAAATAACCCAGACCACCCAGGCACACGCATTATTCTTGAACACAAGGGTGCAACTGTTCCTGTCGTTGGTATCGCGAGTGATGATGAATTCGTCAGCATCAATATGAGCAAATACCTCATGAACCGTGAAGTTGGTTTTGGACGTAAGGTTCTCCAAATTTTGGAAGATTTAAACATCCGTTGGGAACACATGCCTTCTGGAATTGATGATCTCTCAATCATTATTCGAGAACGTGAACTTACCCCAATCAAAGAACAAGAAATTCTTTCATACTTGACTCGTGAACTCGGTGTTGATGAAGTTGAAATTGAACATGGCCTTTCAATCCTCATGATTGTTGGTGAAAATATGAAAGACCACATCGGTGTTACAGCGACAGCGGCTAAAGCGCTCTCTGAAAAACATATTAACCTAGAAATGATTTCTCAAGGTTCTAGTGAGGTTTCTGTTATGTTTGTAATTGAAACTGAGCAAGAAAAAGCAGCTGTCAGAGCTCTTTACGATGCTTTTTTCCGTAGTGACGATTAATCTAAAAACCTATCTCCTTCAAGGGATAGGTTTTTTCTTTATGAAAAAATAAGTCATCTCTCTTGATATCTACTCCAATAGAAAATTCGTTGAGCAATTATACACAGCAATTGCTAACCAAAAAACACTAACTTTCGTTAGTGCTTTTTTTACAAGATATTTTCGTAACTTTCACGAACGGCATCTGGCCAAACTGAAGTTTGAACCTCACCAATATGTTTCTTACGAAGCAAGAACATAGCCATACGTGACTGACCAATACCTCCACCAATTGTTAGTGGGAAAAGGCCATGTAACAAGGCTTGGTGCCAATCCAATTTCAAACGATCTTGGTCGCCAGTAATTTCAACCTGACGTTTAAGGGCATCTTCATCAACACGAATACCCATTGATGACAATTCAAAGGCATGTCCTAATTGTTCATTCCAAACCAAGATATCCCCATTCAAACCATGGTAACCATTCTCAGACTCAGTTGTCCAGTCATCATAGTCAGGTGCACGACCATCATGTGGTTTTCCATCAGGAAGAACACCACCGATACCAATCAAGAATACAGCACCATATTCCTTAGTAATAGCATCTTCACGCTCTTTTGGTGTCAAATCAGGGTACTTCTCAACAAGTTCTTCTGAATGGATGAAGGTAATTTTCTTAGGTAAAATAGCTTCAATATCGTAACGTGCTTCAACTGCTAGCTCAGTCAAACGAATAACCTTATAAATGGTTTCAACAGTTTCTTTCAAGTAAGCGATATTACGATGTCCGTCAGGAATAACTTTTTCCCAGTCCCATTGGTCAACGTAAACAGAGTGCGTTGCATCCAATGAATCTTCATCTGGACGAAGAGCCTTCATATTAACCACGAGCCCTTCACCTTCATTGAAACCAAAACGAGCCAAAGTATGGCGTTTCCATTTTGCTAATGAGTGAACAACTTCGTATGTTGCGTCAGGAATCTGAAGCACATTAACAGTTACAGGATTTTCAATACCGCTCAAATTATCCTGCATACCATCCCCGACCTTACTCAAAATAGGCCCTTGCACTTCAACGACGTCAAGTTTATCAATCAAATACTGTGTAAAAGTATTCTTCACAAAAGAAATTTCCTCTTGTTGATGAATGAAGCTCTTTTTCATACGCTCCTCCTTTAAAAAATCGATAAGCCTATTATACTCCTATTTTTCAGAAAAATAAAGAAATTTTCCAACAATTTGGAAAATTTCTTGTTTTTTATGTTAGGTTTTATCACATTTTCTTAGTTAGCTTCACAACTGCTTCTGTTCGAGCTGTATGAGGAAACATGTCTACTGACTGAATATAATTAACATCATAAACTTTAGCCAAAGAAACTAGGTCTCTAGCCAAAGTAGATACATTACATGAAACATAAACCATTTTTTCAGGAGTGTAGGCCAGTATCGTTTTAAGTAGCTTATCATCTAAACCAGTTCTAGGTGGATCCACAATAAGAGCATCTGCTCGATAGCCTTCCTTGTACCAACGAGGAATGATATCCTCAGCCTTACCCACCTCATAGTGAGCATTCTCCAACCCAAGTGATTTAGCATTCTTTCTAGCATCCTCAATAGCCTCTGGAATAATATCCATACCTCGAATACTCTTTACCTTATTTGCAAAAGCAAGTCCAATAGTACCAACCCCACAATAAGCATCAATAAGGTGTTCAGCCTTACCTACATCCAAAGCTTCAACGGCCTGACCATAGAGTACCTCTGTTTGTTGAGGATTCAACTGGTAAAATGCACGAGGAGAGAGAGCAAAGTTATAGTCCAGTACCTCTTCTTGAATAGCGTCTTGCCCCCAAAGAATTTCCGTCTCTTGACCATAAATCTCGCTAGATTTCGAATAATTATAATTGACAGCAATAGTTACAATCTCTGGAAAACTTTCCGTCAATTCCTTAACCAATTTAGTGAAAGAAACTGATTTAGAGGTTACAAAAATCAACTGGACCTGATTTGAACCCAAAGCACGTCGTATCATAACGGTCCGAATTCCAGAAATTTTACGCTCATTATAAATTGGGAACTTGTATTTATCTAACAAATTTGTCACCTTATTCATGATGACTTGAGTTAGCTCATCCTGAACTAGGCAATCATCAATATTAATGAGGCGATGACTCCCTTCCGCAAATAAGCCAGCTTTGACTGAACCACCAAAAGAACGGGTTTGAAATTGTAGTTTGGCTCGGTAATGTTGTGGTTGCTCCATCCCTATTGTTGGACGAATGTCATATGACTCAAAATTAGTCGGTTTAAACTTCTTCAAGGCTTGTCCTAATAAGTCAGTTTTAAACTCTAATTGCTTATCATAACGAAGATGCATTAACTGGCAACCGCCACAGTCTTCATAAATACTACATGCAGGTTCAACACGAAACTTAGAAGGCTTATTAATCTTTAATAATTTTGCCTGAACAAAGTTTCTCTTAACAGAAACAACCTGACAAAATACTTCTTCACCCTTCAAAGCCCCTGGCACAAAAACTAGAGTTTTCTTATAAAAACCAATGCCTTCGCCATTGATTCCCATGCGTTTTATCTTAAGCGGGATACGCTGTTTCACTTGTAAATTCATACTACCATTCTAACATTTTGATATAATAATAACTATGAAAATCACAAAAATCGAGAAGAAAAAGAGACTTTATCTCCTTGAGATAGACAAAAAAGAGAGTCTCTACGTTACAGAAGATACCATCGTTAAATACATGTTGACAAAAGAAATGATACTGGACAAAGATCAACTAGAGAATATTAAATCCTTTGCCCAGTTCTCGCATGGTAAAAATTTAGCCCTCTATTTTATTTCCTTTAAACAACGTACTGAGAAAGAGGTAAAAGATTACCTTTTTAAACATGAAATAAACCCTCATATAATTCCAAAAATTATTGATAATCTAAAAAAAGATCACTGGATTGATGATTACAAACTCCTAGAAAGTCTAGCTCAACAAAATCTGAATTCAGGCGATAAAGGAGCCTATGTGCTGAAGCAAAAATGGCTTCAAAAAGGTTGTAACAAACAGATCATTGATGATGTTTTAAGTCAATTTGACTTCTCAGAATTAGCCATTAGAGTAGCTTCAAAACTGTTACGAAAATATCAGGGAAAACTACCATCTAAAGCCCTAAAAGATAAATTAACTCAAAGCCTTATCAATAAAGGTTTTTCATTTCAAGAAAGTAAACTAGCAATCAATCATCTAGAACTTGAAGCAGATGAAGAAACTGAACAAGCTCTCCTTTATAAAGAAATAGATAAGCAATATCAAAAATTTAGTAAAAAATACGACGGTTATGAACTTAAGCAGCGCTTGACACAATCTTTAGCCAGAAAAGGTTATGACTTTGATGCCATAGCATCCGCTCTAAGAGAATATTTATAGGAATTCCCCCCTCTTTTCACAAAATTATGATACAATAGTGGGGATAACCCTTATTGTAGAAAGAGGACGCCATGAAATTACCAAAAGAAGGCGACTTTATCACAATTCAAAGTTATAAGCATGATGGTAGTTTGCACCGTACTTGGCGCGATACTATGGTACTAAAGACAACTGAGAATGCTGTTATTGGCGTTAACGACCACACCCTCGTTACTGAAGCAGACGGAAGACGATGGGTAACACGTGAACCTGCTATTGTTTATTTCCACAAAAAATACTGGTTTAATATTATAGCCATGATTAGGGATAACGGCATTTCCTACTACTGCAATTTAGCTAGTCCATATATTTTGGACCAAGAAGCACTAAAATATATTGACTACGACCTAGATGTCAAAGTCTTCGCTGATGGTGAAAAAAAATTGCTAGATGTAGATGAGTATGAAACACATAAAAAAGAAATGCATTACTCTCCTGATATTGACTATATCTTAAAGGAACATGTTAAAATCTTAGTAGATTGGATTAACAATGGTAAGGGGCCATTTTCACAATCTTATGTTAACATCTGGTACAAACGTTATCTTGAACTAAGGAATCGTTAAAGTTGTCATAAAAAAGACTAGTAATATTACTAGTCTTTTTTTGCACTAAAAACTAATGCTTCAGAATCTAAGTCCATATTCAAAAGATAACGACCTTCTTCTACTTGAATAAGATACCCTAATAATTCTAAAGCATCAACAAAAATATTCCTCCTCTTTTGAAGTACATATTCCTTCCTTATGTATTTTAATAGAAAAGTCGTTACATGTTTCAAAAAGTATTCAGGATTAACATCCCCTAATATGTCATATAATCTATTCTGCTCTTCAGATAATGGTAGATTTTCTCTTAATTTATAGAAATAATTTGAAATCGTAAGTTCGTCTCGCGTAATACCCGTTTGTTCGATAATAACAGCATCATTAGTTGAATTAGATATCTCAGTAACAAAACTACGATTTAATAGTTCTAAATAACAGGAAGAATCATCATTAATAAAAAAATGCTGGTCTAAGTCAATTGTAGAAGAATCCGTCACTAGATTAATTAATAAACGATAACGTTTCTCGAATCGTTCAATATAGCCTGCTTTAACAAACTCCTCAATTAATTTATCTATATTCTTTTGAAAAGGAAACTGCCTTTTTATTGCTCTCAGGGTCACAGGCTGATTAAGATATAGATAATTCACTATTTCCATAAAAAAAGCTTGCTTACATAGTTTGTTTGGGTTAAATTGTATTATCATAAGAAGTATTATACCATTAATCAGACCACTAAAAAAAGGCCTGACGGCCTAATTTTATGCATTAAAGCTTTCAGTCAACTGTGGTACTACTTGTTTCTTACGAGAAACGGCACCTTCAAGGAAAGCATGATTATTTTCTAAAACAAAATCAAAGGCATTTTCAACATTATCAGTATTTGAACCAAGTGCAAGAATTTCTGAATTTGAATTAAGGATATCAGTAATCATTAAGACAAAGTCAGAGTATCCATTGCTTTTAATTGAGTTATTAATAGCTTCTTCGATTTCCTCTTGACGAGAAAGAACATCGGCAATATCAACAGTATTAACTTGTGCAACACGAACTTGATTGCCATTCAATTCGAAAGTTTTGGCATCAATATCAATAAGTTCTTCAGCAGATTTAGAAGAAAGATTAGTACCAGCTTTAAGCATAGCTAGACCATATTCTTCTAGATTAACACCAGCAATTTCTGCAAGTTCAGCTGCGACTGCAGGATCTGAAGCATGTGTAGTTGGAGATTTAAGAAGAAGAGTATCTGAAATCAAACCTGACAAAAGCAACCCAGCCACTTCCTTAGGAACTTCAACATTGTTTTCTTTAAACATACGATAAACAATTGAAGATGCAGATCCAACAGGTTCCAATCGCATCATTAATGGATTAGCAGTTTCAAAGTTAGCCACACGATGATGGTCTACTACCTCAATAACCTCAACATCCTTAATATCTGAAATAGATTGTTGAAACTCATTATGGTCTGTAAGAATTACTTGATTAACTCCCTCTGACAGAGCTGATTCAACAACTCGTGGTGCCTCAACACCAAAATAATCAAGAACGAAAGCAGTTTCTTCGTTAGGAGTACCTAAAGCAACAGCTTCAGCATCAACGCCAAGTTGACGTTTCAAATAAGCGTATCCATAAGAAGACCCAATCGCATCAGAATCAGGGTTTTGATGACCAAAAACAAAAACTTTAGACATAAATTCACCTCAAAAATAGTATTATAAGCTATTATAACATATAAAAAAAAGAAACAAAATAAAAAGAGTAACCTAAGTCACTCAAAAATATAGTCCGTACGGGATTCGAACCCGTGTT
>NZ_KV791118.1:0-24082 GCF_001807855.1 Streptococcus sp. HMSC10E12 | reverse complement strand
GGATCTACTGCTACACAACCTACTAAACCAGTAGGAAGTTCTTCAACGATTCAGTCAGATCAGAAAGCTAACAAGTCTAATAACAAGGTTTCAGCAACGGAACAGGCTAAAGCGAAAGCAGACAGTAATAATGTAGTTGATAATACAAAACCAGTAAAACCAACTACAGAACCTACTAAGCCAGTAGATATGACTGAACTGCCACATACGAATGATAATAATAGTGTCGGTTTACAAGCGGTTGGCTTCCTATTGACTTTGTTTGGTCTAGGGGGGCTAGTAAGCTTAAAAAAACAAAAACAGTAATGACATTAATAACGATAAGACATAAAAAAAGGCATATCGCCTTTTTTTATTGTTTAATTGACTAATACCATATTGATTTATGTTAGAAATTATAGTATAATTGAACCAATTAAATATCAGAGAAATAAAAAAGCTCTAGCCTTAATAACCGTTTGGCGACAGTTATTAAGGAAATCTGATGATACCGACATATCATAGATTTACTTCTAAAGCATTATTTATTTAATTATTGATAATATTTTATCAAAATTACTATCAATAGTCAAGTTAATAAATAATTAAAATAGAATTAAACGTAAATTGATTGAATTATTAAAGGTATCTATCAGATGATAGATACCTTTTTAGTTGCTCTATATTTAATATGACTTTGAAAACATCTTAAAGATGGCTTGATGGCGATTGAGTAGATAAGTTATCAATTAAATAATTCAATCAAGATGACTCACTTTAAGCGTGAAAGACCGCTGACAAAAGAGTCCGCACCGCTCTACGAATTGCTAAAGGGCGAGGGCGAAAGTAGGTAAAGTGACACCACAGGACCTTCAAAACGGGCTATGCTAAGTAGCCCATAGCTAAGTCCTATATAAGTATAGGATACGCTAAAAACGTGGCGAGATGGGCTGATACACACGATGAGGACACGAACAGAGACCGAAAGGAAAGCAAGTAGGGCGTGCAGACGCTTGTAGAAAGTTCGGATCAGGATTGAAATATCTTGATAGTTAGCAATTCCCTGACAGTGACCGACATAAGCGACGGTTTGGAAAGGGCAGACTGTTTTTGAATCATGACTTATGTTTTTGATTCTTTCCCCTGTTCCAAGGGGGCAGTCTGCCCATCTAGCTTCCCTCTAATCGCTCCAGTTTGGCAGTTTTGGGGTTAGAGTGCAACCCTTAAAATGATTACTGATATAAGATTGTAACACCTTTATTCAGATTACTGTTACATGTATGCGAGCGAAAATAGGAAGACTAGCGAAGTCTGTCTGACTATTTGAGGTTGCCCTCTCAATTCGTTAGAATTGAGACAGAAAAGATAAAAAAGAATATTAGGGTATAGCCTATTGAACAATTTAGAAACCTTGATATACTAGTAACATAGAAAGGAACAATAGAGTTGAACAAAATAGGGTATGCTAGAGTTAGTAGTTTAGATCAAAATATAGACAGACAGATTCAAGTTTTAGAAAAACAAACAACAAAGATATTCACGGATAAAGAATCAGGCACGTCTAGGAAAAGACAAGGGTTAAAGGAATTACTAGATTATATAAGAACTGATGATATTGTAGTAGTTACTGAATTAGATAGATTATCTAGGAATAATGAACATTTAACGGAAATAATGGGAATTATTCAATCTAAAGGAGCTACTTTAGAAGTTTTGAATTTTCCTAGCTTATTAGGAATCAAAGATGATAATTTAAGAAAGTTATTGAATAACCTGATTTTAGAGATTATAAAATATCAGGCACAAGCTGAAAGGGATAGAATTAGAGAAAGACAAAGGCAAGGCATTGAATTAGCTAAAAAAAGGGGAAGATATAAGGGGAGAAAGCCACTTTTTAAAAGAGATGATAAAAAGCTGATTCATGCTTTTGACTTATATTTAGGTGGTAAAACAGATAAAGAGGTTGAAGAAATGACAGGTATTAATAGAGTTACGTTCAGACGTTATCGCTTAAAGTATAATATCAAAAGGTAGTTGTTTAGAATAATATAATATGTTATAATATATTATATAAGTATAGTTAGTTTTGGAATTAAAAAAGGAGAACTAAAATGATATTTGTTGTATCTTGTTTAATACTAACAATATTACCTATTATATTATTTATTCTAGGAGTAAAGATTAAATATATTTTTATGCTGATAGGTGTAATGTTGGCGTGGGTTATGATTTTAATTGTTTTGGGATTGATCTTTAAAATCAATTATATGGGGTGATTAGATGGTAACTGTTATTCTAGCTGAGAAACCAAACCAAGCTAAATCTTATGTTGAAGCACTTGATAAATTCGAACGGTGTGATGGCTATTTTAGGGTTTATGATGATATTTTAAATGACAAAGAAACCTATATTACCTATTGCATTGGTCATTTAATTGAACTTGTTCCACCTGAAAAATATAATGAAAAATGGAAACAATGGAATCTAAACAATCTTCCTATTTTTCCTGAAAAATTTCAATTTCAGGTAGCTAAAGAGACTAGAGGACAATTTAAAAAGGTTAAAGAGCTATTATTGAAAGCTGATACTATCGTAATCGCAACAGACTGCGATAGAGAGGGTGAAAATATAGCATGGTCAACTATCAATTTATCAGGTTGTCATACTAAATCTAAGACGTTTAAACGGTTATGGATCAACTCACTTGAAAAAGAAGCAGTCAGAGAGGGGCTAAAAAACCTTAAAAATGCTAATGATTATATTTCTAATTACTATGAAGCACAGACAAGACAAATTGCTGACTGGTTAATAGGTTTTAATGCTTCCCCTTTATATACGTTAAATTTTAAAAATAAAGGGATTGATGAAACATTTTCAATCGGTAGAGTTCAAAGCCCTACGCTTTATATGATCTATCAAAGGCAGTTAGATATAGAGAACTTTAAAAAAGAAAAATATTATCAATTTCAGTTTAATTTGAATTACAACGATATAGAATTTAAAGCTGAACCTATTGATAATTTAAAATTTAAGTCAAAAGAAGATCTATACAATTATTTGTCTGAAAATAGTGTAGTAAATGGAAGTAATGTTTTAACAGTCAGGAACATTCAAGAGAACGAGAAAAAAGTTTCTAGTCCTAAGTTACATAGTTTGAGCAGTTTGCAAACTCGAATGAATAACTTATTAGGTTCATCACCTAAGGAAACTTTGGAATCTGCCGAAAAACTATATTTAGGTAAATTTCTATCCTATCCAAGAACTGATAAGCACCATATTACTAATAAGGAATTTGACTATCTAAACAAAAATATTGAATCATATAAAGATTTTTTAGGTATTGATAGTGATACTATCTATAACGAGCCTAGAAAAAGATATTGTGATAGCTCTAAAGTAGGTTCACATTATGCTATTATTCTTTCAAAAAAGATACCGACTAAAGATGAATTTGAAGCATTTAGCGAGCTTGAAAAGGCTATTTATTTAGAAATTGCTAGAACAGTAGTAGCAATGTTTCTTGATGATTATATCTATAAAGAAACAACTATTGATTTTTCTTGTAAAAACCTTGACTTTAGATCAAAAGGTACAACACCCAAAAAATTAGGGTGGAAAAATCTATTTAATAGTATGGATTCAACGAAAGAAACCATATTACCTAATTTACAGATTGATGATGAAGTTTCAGGGGAGCTTGAATTGCTTGAAAAAGTTACTAGACCACCTAAATTATTTACAGAGGGAAGCTTAATAACCGCAATGAAAACTGCTTCTAAAACACTTGATGAAGAAGAAGCTAAAGAAATCCTAGATGAAGTTGAGGGAATCGGAACAGAAGCGACTAGAGCGGATATTATAGAAACGCTTAAAGATAATGACTATATTGTTGTTGTGAAAAAAAATATTATTGTTACCGCTAAAGGTAAGGCATTGTGCCAAGCTTTAAAACATCAACCTTTGCTTTCAAGTGTTGAAATGACTGCTAAATGGGAATCTTACTTGAAAAAAATTGGTGAAAGAGAAGAAAAAGCGACACAAGATATTTTTTTAGAGAATGTAAAGAAATTTATTTTACATTTAATTGATACAGTAGATAAGGACGTTAGTAGTGCTGATTTAGAAAGTTATAAAATTTTTCTTGATGAAAAAGCTCAAAAAGATAAACTAGCTGATTGTCCAAGGTGTGATGGTTCACTTTTAAAGAAAAAAACGTTTATAGGTTGCTCAAATTATCCTGATTGTGAATTTAGTTTACCTCTAAAATTTAGAAATAAGGCACTAACAGGGGCTAATATATTGGATCTAGCAAGTGGAAAAGAGACGATTGTTAAAGGCATTAAGTCACAACAAGACGAAAAAAAGAAGTACAATGCAATTATTAAGCTGACTGACGAGGGCTTAAAGTTTGTTGGTTTTGCTAATAGTAAACAGAAAAAAGGTAGATAACTGTTCTACCGCTATATCGCACTATCGTTTGATAGGCAACCAAAAAAGCTAAGATTATCACTACGTTTGCTAATCTCAGCTTTTTTCGTTGTATAAAGTGTTGCCTTATGGCAACTAATATGTTATAATATACTTGTAAGATAAAGAAAGAGGTTATTATAATATGGGATATATTGGTAATAAAAGAAGCGAACGCTCACAATATGCTATTGAAAGTGGACTTGTTACTAAAAGTCAATTAAAAGCATGGCAAAAAAGAGCCGTGGAAAGCGGAGCAGTTAGACCTTGTGAATGGCATCATACAGGTAAATATTTCAACAAGACTAATTACTTTGATTTAACTGATTTTGAAGAACTAAACCCAAAAGATTTTCCACCTAATTCTAAGAAAAAAGAAGAAAAAGAAACATGGTATGTTTTGGTATCTGCTGAATGGGGCGGTACTAAAAAACACCGTAAAATTTTAGGGGCTGACGTGAAAGTAACTAATAAAATAACAGAGAGACAACGAACTGCAAATAAGTATTTTTTATATGGTGGCTATATCAAAGAATTTGAAACCGAAGCAGAAGCAAGACAATTTGCTAAAATTGCTGAATTAGAAGATTGATTATTGAGAGGTGATGAAATGAGAATCAACACTACTAGAGTTTATATGGTCTTAATGAATAGGGCGATACCCGCCTACTATTTAGAGAAAGAGCTAGGAATTAGCCGATCTCGAATTACTAGAATTAGAAATGGGGAAAGGAAATTTGAAAACCTAACCCTTGAAACTATCATGACTATTCAGAAATGGATAGACGAGGGAAACTATCGCTTTAGTTACGATTATAGCGATCTTATCGAAGAACTTGAAGCTGACATAGCCGAGGGCTTAACAGATGATTACCTCTTTATTGTTCGTGGTGATTATAACGAAGCCATGGAAAAGTGTCCGATCATTGACTATTATTGTAGCCAAGATGAAATTAATGACGGAGACATGGCTGAAAAAGTTTCTACAATAGCAGTTCTTAATGAAATGAAACAGGACAACGCTTTGTAATATAGATGGGAGAATATACCATGAGAAAATTTAGTAAGTTTATAGCAATTATTTTTTGCTTTGTTTCATTTACCTTCATGCAGACACTTATTTTATCTTGGTTCTTTTTTGATTTATCTTCACTTAACTTACTTAACTTTTCCATTGAACAATTTATTTCAAATTATTGTTTAATGATAACGAAAGAACCTTTAATATTAGTAATACCTAGCATAGGTGGTCTTGGCTTTACAATTTTAGCAATGAAAAACGTGTTTTGATGAAAAGGGGAGTTGAAATAATTTCTTTGCACCTATTGAATAATATATTATAATATGATATAATATATTTATATTAAAGAAAGAGGTACTATTTATGTTAAATAAAGTAGTAATGGTAGGACGATTAGCACAAGAACCTGAATTGAAAAAAACCCCAAGCGGAAAATCAGTAGTTTCTACAAGTTTAGCGGTCCAACGAGACTATAAAGAGAATGGCGAAAAGAAAGCTGATTTTTTCCCTATTGTTGTTTGGGGGAAGTCAGCAGATAATTTTCATTCTTGGCTGAAAAAAGGACAATTAATTAGTGTAAGCGGACGACTTCAAAGACGAGATTATGAGAATCAGCAAGGTCAACGTGTTTATGTAACTGAAATTGTTGTAGAGCAGTTTTATCCACTTGAAAGAACGGATCATGAGCATACTAATGCAAGTCAAGAATCTCTACCACCTGAGCCACCTGTAAATGAATCAGATTTCCCATTCTAACAAAAAAGGAATCTTGTTTTAGACAAGGTTCTTTTTGTATTTTGATTATATTTTTTTGATTTTTAACATAAAATATAATATATTTAAACTAAATGAATAGCTATTGATTTATTTTTTATATTGTATTATAATATATTATGATATGATATAACATAATAAACCATATTATTAAGGAGTTGATGGAATGGAAATAATTGTTGTAGCCATGAAAAAAGGTGGTGTTGGAAAATCTAGTCTTCTTTTCAATCTTATTAATTATTTGACTGTTGTAAAGAAAAAGAAAGTAATGGCAATGGACGGTGACGAATCTTGTAACCTTACTTTTTCTTATCCTAATATTGATAATGATAGCAGTTCAATGTTTGACCTTTTTCAAAATCAAGAAGTTAAAGTAGCAAAGGTTAATGATAAACTGGATATAATCAAGGGAAGCGAACTTTTAAATGATGATGAACTGAACCTAAACAAAAAGAAAGATAGTGATTATTTGAAACTCTTTAACTGGTTTGTAAATAACCCTGACCTTGAGAATAAGTATGATTATGTTCTGATTGATACCCATAATGATGAAAGTGTTTTGACACTTAACTGCCTTGTGGTAGCGGATATTGTTTTAGGTGTTTCTGAACCCTCTAGGAATGGATATAGAGCATGGTTTAAGTTACAAAATACAATAGCTAGTCTAAAGAATAAATTTGATTTTATGGTGGCAGAACCTTACATTATCGCTAACAAGGTTAAATTTGTGGCAAACAATATGCCGACATCATCAAGAATCTTCTTGGAATCAGTAGAAAATGATGATAATTTTCTAGGTCTTATCCCTGATAAAGAATTGATAGCGTCTAGTTTGCTGACGAATCAGGGAATCTTTTCACTAAAAGAACAAGACCCAAAATTAGCAGAAAAAAATAAAAAGTTCTATCAAAATATAGAAACTATTTTTGAAAAAATTTTATCGCTTTAAATAAAAATGTATGGCATTTTAATATATAATTATAGTATAATATAATATATGATGGTACATAAGGATATAGAGAGGAGAGCTTATGAGTAAATTTTCAAACTTTAGGGAAGTAGCAGAGAAAGAAGCTAATGCTGACCTAACACCAAAAAAGGATAGTTTAAAAAATTGTGGAGATCAAACAAAGATTTTTACTTATACATTGCAAACAGGAGTAGGGGAGTTTGTGAAAGAAAAGGCAAAAGATACACCTTTGCGATCAGCTTCGGGAATTTTGAATGATTTTATCAAAGAAGAATTTGAAAACTATTTAGAAAAAAAATGGAATATCTAAAAAGAGGAAATATATTATTTCTCTTTTTTTGTTTTTTGGGCTTATATAGGGTCTTTTAAGCGGTTTTAAAATGAGGGGTGGTATAATAAGACTGTAATACTAAAATAGACGATATATGAGCTTATTTGAGCCATATAGAAAGGGGTTAGCATGAAATCACTAAAAGAAATCTTGGTTACTGAGGAAATAGCGAATAATTTCCCTATTTTTGAGGAAAAGGGAAAGTTTAAGTTTAAAAACGAGGTTGAGAACGTCAAAGACTATACTTTGGTTGGCTATATTAAAATACAAAATGAATTAAAACCCTTATACAATAAAGGGGAATTACCTATTTTGTCAGATGATATTTTAGACGAGGTGGAATAATATGGCTAGATCAAAAGAAGAAATTCAAAAATGGAAAGAAGAATTGATCAGAAATGCAGAAGAAAAATTATTAGCCATTACGACTACAGAAGATTTTAAACATTATTTGAAAATAATGGCTTCTTTGCCTAAATATAGTTTAAATAATCTGAATCTGATTTATTCTCAAAAGGAAAATGCTACGCACGTCATGGGATATAAAGCATGGCAAGAATTAGATAGACACGTCAATAAAGGAGCAAAAGCAATACATATTGTTGCCCCTATTATTGCAAAACTGACAAAAGAGGAAAAAGAGAGACTTAAAACTGATGAAGATTATGGGGTTAAAGGTTATAGGACAATTCCTGTTTTCGACGTATCAGATACAAGCGGAAAAGAATTGAAATATGCTGATGATTTTATAAAATCAGATTACACTACGAAAGAAACAGAAAAATTTTCAGAACTAGAAATTAAGGAAGTGGTAGAGCTTATAGAATCTAAGTACCATGTTCCAGTTAGTTTTGAAAAAATTAATGACGAAAATATTAAGGGATATTATTTCCCAAAAGATCATAGTATTACAATCAGTTCGGAATTGACGAAAACAGAACAACTAAAGACTTTATTTCATGAATTTGCTCATAGCCAATTACACAATAAAAAAGCTATGCAAGAATATCCTGAACTTTTGTCTAAGCCACATAAAGAAGCACAAGCTGAAAGCGTTGCATTTTTGACAATGAGTGCCTTAAATATTGACACAAGTAACTATTCAGTTGGCTACGTCTCAACTTGGGCTAGAGATATTAATCTGATGAAGCAAGCTTTAAAGGAAATAAAAACCGTTTTTGATCAAACATTTGATATAGCTACGATTGCTAAAGAAAAGGTATTAAAGCAGTTAGAAAATCAAGAAAATCAGACAAATGAAAATGAAAAAGAACTATTTATCAGGTTTGATTTTAGCGAGAATAATTCTATCAGGGAAAATTTAGAAAAAGGGCAATTAGTACCCTATGATAAATTTGTTGAGAAGTTATATTTAGAAAATGAATTATTACTTAATAATGATTACGGATATGACAAAGTTTATTTTGATATTGTAGATGAAAAAGGTAATGATCTAATTTATGGTATAAGATATGACGTTGGTTCTGAAACATATTTATTATCTGAATACATGGATAAAGATATTCCCGATGATTACAAACATATTGCTAAACAATCAGATCAAAAAGCTATGAAAAAAGTTAGTGATAAATTGTCTCATGGGTTAACTAAGAAAAATTCAAATGATGAATCTGTTGAGATAACATCTGATGAAGTACAAAAGAAATTAGATGATTATACTAAAGAAAATAAAGTGAGTATTCCTAAGTTAAAAAATAATAATTTAAGTTTATAAAAAAACAAGTGCCATAGTTGGTACTTGTTTTTTTATTTACTTAAAGAATGTAGCAAGAAATATTAAAGTTAGAACAATAATTATTAACCCAAGAATACTACCATATAAAAGGGCATATCCTATATTTATATATTTTGATTTTTGAGAATCATTATTTTTTGTATTCATAACTTTACCCCATTTTATTTTTTGTATTTTGATGGCATATTACTTTTTATATAATCGGAATAGATTTTAAGTAATGATTCTGTTTCTTGCACAGATAAATGATCTATATCAAAATATTTTTCAAGTAATGCACCTTTTTGAATTAATCTATGTGTTCTCTTTCTGCGTTCCGTAGAGTTGTTTAATTTCCTAGATAATCTATTTTGATTAATAGCAATTTTTTGTTCTAGTTTATCTTTTTCATCTAGTAGTTTTTCATATCTATTCATTTTCGATAATATCAGTATTTAATGTTTCATTATTTGATTCATTATCTACATTTTCTGTTTTCGGATAATGTTCAATAATGGTATTAATAATTTTTTCCATATCTTCTTTATTTGATAATTCTTTATAATCAAGATCTAAAGCTTTAATAATAGCTTTACCTAATTTACTTTCAATCTTTGATTGAGTTTCTTTGATTTTAGCTTTCAAGGCTTCTACTTTTTTCAATTGGCTTTCTAAAGACATATTTATTACCTCTTATTTCTTTATTATTTTAATACTATTATAATGCTTCATTAGTCAATTGTCAAATAAACTTGAAATAAAATTATAAAGAGGGTAAAATGATGATAAAGGGAATCCATCAAAATTCGTTAGAATTTTGAAAGGCGCACTTACACCCCATAGAATATCTTTGATATTTTTGGGGTAAGTTAGCGTTTTTTAAAAATAAAATTTTTAAAAAAGTCGTGTGAGAATAGATAAGGAATATTAATATGGCAATATATCATTTTGCAATGCAAAATATTTCAGCAAATAAAGGAAAGACTGCTATAGCATCTGCAAGCTATAGATCAGGACAAGAATTATATTCCGAGAAAGAGGGAAGAAGATATTTATATAAAAGAAGTGTTAAGCCTGAAACGTTTATTTTAGTTCCTGAAAATGCACCTGAATGGGCTAGCGATAGAAATAGATTATGGAATGAAGTTGAAGCAGTTGAAACGTCTAAAAATAGTAGGTATGCAAAAGAAATTAATTTAGCATTACCTATAGAACTGTCAGAAGATGAACAGAAAGAAATGCTTTTGAAATATTGTAAAGAAAATTTCTCAGATAAAGGCATGGTAGCAGACATAGCAATACATAGAGATCATGACGATAATCCGCACGCCCATATTATGCTAACTAATAGACCATTTAATGAAGATGGTAGTTGGGGTGTTAAGAGTACAAAAGTTTATATAAATGATGAAAACGGAAACCCGATTATATTGCCGAGTGGATATAGGAAAAGTAGAAAAGAATATACTACAAATTGGGATAATAAAGAAACATTAAATTCTTGGCGAAAAAATTGGGCAATTGCTATTAATCAATCTTTAAAGTTAAAAGGAATTGATGAAGAAGTAAGTCATCTATCTTATGATGAACAAGGAATAGATAAAGTAGCTACTAGACATGAGGGCTATGGAAAAAAAGGACAAGAAAATAAAGAATATAATGACGAGGTAAAAGAACTAAATAAATTAAAGGATAAGCTAAAAACTAAAGAGATAGAATTAAAAACTAATCACGAATTTAACTTATTGACTAAAGAATTTACAGAAAAAGAAAGTGAGCGAATTAAAGAACTAAGCAAATCGCTGAAAACTTATATTGATATAGAAAATATTGCTGATAAAAAACGAATGATAAATAACTGGAAAACCTCTGTTATTGGTAAGGAGTTTCTAGGACAAGAACAAGTTGAAAATTTAAAAATTATCGGTAATCAGGAAAAAGCTATTGATGAAGCAGATAAAATCATTTTAAATGCTTCTAAAAGATTGATTAATAAATACTATCCTTATCTTGAAACTGATAAGATGATGGACGTAGAATTAAAGAATATTGCACAGGTTACAATAGATAATAAAGAGCCTTTATCACGAGACGAAATAGAAGATAAAATAAAAGATTTTAGACCCTACCTTTTAGAAAAACAAGTAATAGAGATTTCAAAGAGACCATATATTAGTTATTTAAACTTAAAAGAGCAAGAAAGAAATACTTTAGAAAGATTGACAGGTATTTTAAATAAGCATGGAAGAACTATAGAAAATATGGCTAAAGTTGATGATATAAAATCATTCTATGGTAAAGATTTTAGTTACATTCAAAATTTAACTAAGGATCTGACACGTTTTAAACTTGTAGAAAAAACAATTCATAAATTTTATGATAATTATTTTGATAAAGTATTCCCTAATAATGAAACAAGTCAGCTAGATATTACTGAAAAAGATAAAATATATAGACTGATTAGTTATGTAAATCCCGACTATAGAGAACTTTCATTATCTGAAATTAATGACTGGGTTGATAAATTACCTACACAATTTACTCATGAAGAACGGTTAGAGGGGCTAGAGGTTTTAGAGGGAAGAAGCTTTAAATCACTAGTTAAAAATCCAAATTTAAAAAGAGTTCTATCAGATTATTCTTTGCAAGTTATTTTTCTTGAAGAATGTAAAGATGATAAAGGAATTAGTAAAGATAGGATTGATAAAATTGCTAATAATATCAATGATGAACGCAGACAGACAGTTGAAGAAAAAAAAGAATTATCAAGTGAATATAAGAATATCGTCTATAAACCTGATTCCTTATCAAATCGAATTAGTCGGTTTATTGAAACGTCTTTGTTTAGTTTGTTTTCGTCTGATCAAATTGAGATTGAACGAAAGAAACGACAATCAAAATTGAAACAACTACAAAAGAATCAGCAAAAACAAGGTTCAAGATACAGATAAAAAAGAAAAGCATAGGCTATTTACCTATGCTTTTTACTATACCTATATTATTTATTTCTGAATGGTTCAAGATCATTTAGACCTTTTAAAAATAGTTCACAGTCAATATCAAGATAGTAAATTAGCTTTAAATAGATATATAAACTGACTTTATTCTTTTTCCCATTTTCGACTTTTGAAATATAATCGCTAGCGACACCGCTTTTTTCTGATAAAGAAGCTACACTAATTCTTTTTGCTAATCTAGCCTCTTTTATTTTGTTTGCTAGAAATTGATTGACTTCTTTAAAGTCGTCTAACCCTAGTATATCGTCCTTTTCGAGTTTCACCATAACACAACCCTTTAAAATAAAATTAAATAATTAGTAATTATATTTTAAACTAAAATAATACTTATTGCATTGGTCAGTTGACCATAAAAATCTAAAAAGTTATAATGGCATTGGAAAAAAATAAAAAAGCTTTAAAAAAAGCTTGATTATTATGTTATATTATATTATAATATAACTATAAAAAGAAAGGAGAGCTTGCATATAGGTGAAATTTGAACGGTGGGGTGATATACCTGATAAAACATTACTAGTGAAAAATGAACAAGGTTTAATTTTAGATCCTGAATTTGAGGGTTTAAGTGAACAGGAAAAGCTACAATATTTTGACAGGAATTCAGTAGCGATTCCTGAGGCTAGAAAGAAAATGATAAAACAACACTTAAACAAAAGTATTAATATAACAGGTTTTGAATTAAAACAGTTCTTCTTAAAGAAAGGAGAGTTGGGAAATAGCGAAAAATGTCACAAATTAAAGTCTGATAAACCTAAAGAAACATTAAAACAAATCAAAAATGAAACTGAATTTTTTGGTTTATCTTTCTTAGAGGGTTTCTTAGAATTTTATGGAATAAAGCTTGATATGGCAGTTGAAAGGTATGAAAAACAACTTCATATCATTGAAGAAGAGAACCCTAGAACCCATGATAAGAATGCTTCTATCATTAAATCTCGTAATGGAATAATTGATAAGATAGTAACTTTAAAAGATAAGAAGCAAGCAAACAGGGAACTAGAAAAGTTCTATCAAAGAAAGAATAAAGAGAAAAAACTGAATCAAAACTTGGTTCAGAAGCAAGGAAAGGAAAATAAAGATGAAGTTTAAGACCAAGGCGAAAAGTACAATATTGGGAACGTTTTTAGCTAGCACACTAACACAAGCTAATTATGTTTTGGGTGCTGACGGTGGCGAGGTATCAAAAAAGGTTAACAATGCCTTGACCATTGCCCAAGGTATCTTGACAGGGCTTATTGTTGGCGTGGGTATTTGTGTATCACTTTGGACGATAATCAAGGGTATGCCTAACATGAGTAATCCTCATGAAAAGAATGAGGTTTATAAAACTTTGGGAGCTATATGGGGCTTGGTCGCTTTGGGGGGTGCGATTGTATGGTTCGTGCCTTGGATTTATAGCTTGTTCCAATAATCTAGTAAAAAAAGATAAGGGAAATGAAGTATGAAAGATGAAAATCTTAAATTTGTTTTTCCTGAGAACGTAGATAAAGACTACGCAGTTTGGATGGGTTATACCTTAAAAGACTTGGGTAAGTTGATAGTAATAGTTCTAGCTTTACTTATTCTTATTGCCATTCCACCTTATGCGATTTGGTGGGTTATTACCAAAGTTTTCTTAAGTTTAATTGTTCTAGTAATTGTTATGGCAATTATGACAATCCGTCCTATACCTAGTCGAAAAAACATAAGATTTACCCAACATATCAGGAATGTGAACAAGTTTAAATACAGACAAAAATTGTTTTTTATCAAAGGTAAAAAACAATAAAAGGGGGTGGTTTATGAAAAATCTGAAATAACTACATGGAAAAATAGAAAGAGGTGATATAGGTGTTTGGGAGAAGTAAAAACACATTAATCAATGAACTAGATTGGCAAGCTATCCCAAGCCTTGAAAAAGGAAATCAATCGCTTGAAGAAATGTCTTTAGTAATAGGCTATTATGACAACTATACTATTACTAAATCAGGTCACTTAATAGGTTTAATCAGCGTGACAGGAATTAACCTAGACTTATTAAGTAGAGTAGAACTAGAGGATCTATTTGCTGATTATAACGCTTTTCTGATGGCTTCTCTAGGGGCTAATTCAGATGAAGTTCATCAGTATGTAGATTTGCCTATTCCAGTAGATATGACTGACTATATCCGTCATGAGAAAAAAAGACTGATTGACGAGATGGAAAGCGAAAATCCTAATGTTTTTAAAATGCAATTGATGGCAAGTTATATTTTCGAGCATGAGAAAAGACAAGCTAAAAAAGGCATGGCAACAAAAAAACATTTACTAGCACTGAAAGTAAAAATTTCAGACCAATCGGAAGAAGCTTTAAATCAGGCACAAGCTGAAATGACAGATAAGTTGAATCAGACAAAAAAAGATCTTGAAGATTCATTAGCTGATTATGATATTACTTGTTACATTTTAAGTAATACTGAAACTAGAGAAATCCATAAAAATATAATCAACTTTAATGGAAAATAGAAAGAGGAAATATTATGAAATTGAACAAAACAATTACTAAAGTTATGTTAGGTGTTGCCCTTTTGGGTGTTGGTGGGGCTACTATTGAAGCAGTAAGTTCTGCTAATGGCTCTAATGTAGCGTCTGCAAGCTCAGGTGTGTATCGTACTTGGGAATATATGCGAGTTGGACGTAGAATCTACCGTAGAAGCGTATTAAAAGGATATGCTAAAAACGTGGGGTGGGTCTATGATAGTGTAGGTCCATGGCAATTTTATAGATACGCATATTGATAGACCTATTTTAACAGAAAAAGCCCCCACCAAAAAAGAGGGGCTTATTTTTAAAGAGATTATTTGTATTATACAGTTTATCATTGACATTTTCAATAAAAGCAATAGAAAGAGGAAGTATGAATTTATTAGAACTTTTGCTTGGTAACAAAAAGAATGAAAAGACGTTAGACTTTACTGTTTCAGATGGTATCGATAATGATTCTTTTAGTTCAATTTTGCCTTTTTCATGGGAAGAAAAAGCTGACTTAGTAGAATCAGGGAATAATTTTACAAGAACTTTGATTATTGTTGATTATCCCAAGAGTGTTGAGGGTAATTGGTTGTCAGCATTAAAACGAAGAAAAGGGAATATTATTCTTAGTACATTTATTGAGAGTGCGAATTCCTCTAAAATGATCAGCTATTATAAAACTACTATTGAAAATAAAGAAGCTGAACTTTTGAAGACATATGATCCAGTTAAGCAGAAAGAGTTGAACAAATTCATTGATTCAGCAAATTTGCAACTTGATAAGTATTTAGATAATAATACAAACTTTGTTTATCAGTACACCTATGTAGGTCTTAGGGCTGAAAGTAAAAAAGCCCTAGACGAACTTACAGATAGCGTTAAAAATACCCTTACAAAATTGCAATTGAAACCTATGATTCCTGTTAAGGCAAGTTACCAAGCCTTTTGGGCAACAATGCCTATCATGGAAAATTTGTTAGCTGATTATACTTACAAGGAATCAAATACGGAAATCGCAAGTTCAATGTTTCCTTTTGATGACGCCGAAATCTTGGACTTGAATCCAAGAAGTGATATTGAGGGAATTAATATTGATACAGGTTCAATTATTTCAATAGATAAACTAAATAGAAATAAAACCTTAAATCAGAATGAAGTTATCATTGGAACGTCAGGGGTTGGTAAAACTTCTTATATGATTCAAAAAATTTTAAAACACGTTTGTAAAGGTTATAAAGTTTATATTATTGACCCTGAAAATGAATATACTCATATTGTTAAAAAACTTGGTGGAGCTACGTTGCATTTGAGTAGTAATTCCCCAACAAAGATCAATCCTTTTGAAATTTTTTCTGATGAACTTCTAAACCTTGACGAAGAAACAAGTTCAAATAAAAGTATGGATATTTTAATAAAAGGTAAAATCCAACGGTTAAAAGGTTTCTTACAAGCAATCAAACCCGATATAACTGACGTTGAAATGGCTATCATGGACAACGTGATTAGAGCCACTTACGAGGAGAAAGGGATTGATAAATATAATGATTATAGGGATATAAAGCCTGAACAATACCCAATTCTTGAAGACGTATTTAACAAAATGAAGTCTTTAGAAAAGGAAAATAAAAGTAAATTTAGTAAGGTTGAAAATCTCTATTATATTATTGAAAGCTATACAAACGGAAGTAATACTCTTTTTAATGGTTATACGAATGTTAACTTGAATAGTCAAATCGTGTCATTCGATTTAAAACAGTTGCAATCTGATGAACAGATTCAGGGAGCTTGCTATCTAAATACCTTTCAATTTTTGTGGGACGAAATCACAAAAGATAGGGAATCAATTAAGAAACTATATGTAGATGAATTCCACTTCTTAACCATGCACACAGAATCAGCTACCTTTTTCCATCAGGCATACAAACGCTTTAGAAAATATAAGGCGGGTGCTATAGCGGGTACGCAACAGATTCAAGACGTTTTAAAAGGTACAACTAAAGGTGATATTAATGTAGGTCAAGCTATTATTGGTAACTCCTTTACTAAGATTTTCTTTGGTTTAGGTGAAGACGGTGTAGATGACGTTATTAATAATTTGAAAGTTCGATTTTCTCATAAAGAAAGAAAATTGCTATCTAGGAAACGTCAAGGAGAAGCCTTAATTATTTATGGTAGTCAACGAGCATTTTTAAAGGTTGAACTTACAGAGGAAGAACTGAGATTAATAGATGGAGAGAGTTATGAAAAACTCTATCATAAGCCATCAGAAGAACAACCTAATTATGTTAAACGTCTTATGCTGACGGATAAGGAAATTAACGAGATTAAAGACTATTTTGAGGGGTAAGTTATGAAAAAATTCTACAATATGGAATTTGGAACATATAAAGAACAAGGGGATAGTGTTATTCTTGAAATTAATAAGAATAGATTCAATTCTCATGCTTTATTTGATATTCAGGAAGTAGGGGAAGCGGACGAGCGTTTTTTTCAGGTTTCTGTTTCAGAGAATGAACAAAGTTTTATTTTTGATTTTTCAATTGAAAAAGATTTTCAAAATCTAAAAACTATTGTAAATAGGAATTTACCGATTAAGTTATCTATTGCTAAAACGATTATTAAGCAAGATATTTTAAAAACTAGTGGCTTTGACTATGTATCAGTCAATCCGTCAAGTATTTACTACTTACCAATGAAACAAGTCAAATACTTATACCGAGCTACCTCGGTTATGCCATCAAATAATGAAACTGATAGCTTTAAACAGTATAAAGCTTGTGTTCTATATATTCTGACAGGACAGAATTATGAAAGTCTATTATCTGATTATCATAGTTTGGATAAGTTAGTTGAGAAAAATCCATATTTGGAACAAATTTTAGAAACAACTAACCGTAATCAATTGCTTAATATTCTTGATAAAATTGAGAATTTGGCAACATATCAGGAATGGGAACAAGTTAGACGAACTAAGAATAAATTTAAAAATGTTGGAATTGCATTTATCACTACTATAGTTCTTACTAATGTTTTGACAGGTTTAAGTGTTATTGCAGTCAAGAATCATCAAAAAGAGGTAGCTATTGAACAAGTAAAAGATAGCTATAAAACTACTAAAATTAAAGCGGATATTACAACCGCTTTAAACAATAAAAACTATGACCGAGCTATTGAACTGATGAAATCAGATAAACAATCAGATAAACAGATAGCACAACAAATGTATGACGTTGGGGAATATCAAACTGCATTATATTATAACGATAAATTACTTGAAAATATTGTTAGTGCTTACTGGAAATCAGGAAAGCAAGATAAAATTTCTAGTTTGAGATTGGCTGATTCAAGCAGTAAAGCAGTTAAGAACCAATTAGAACTTGAACAAGCAATAGCAACTTACAATACTGAAAAAATGCAACAAGAACTCGGTTTTACAGAAAATCCTAATACTTTAATGCGAATGGCATTGAAATACATTGATGAAAACGAGCTTCTAAATGCTGATACAGTTGCCGATAAATTAAAAGGGGTCAACAACTCTAAAGCACAATACAAGTATGTTAAGGTTGTCTATGATCTTAAAGACGCTCAACTTAAATTAAAAGATAGTCAAAATCAATTGCTATCTGCTAATGATTCATCTGATAGCAATAACAAAGAAAAACAAATCAACCAAGCCCAAAATGATATTGCTAAATATGCAAGCACTATCGAGAAACTAAAAAATAAAGAGAAAGAAGCTAAAAAAGAGGTTTACAAATGATAGATAAAACCTTAATGCTAAAAGCTAAATTTAAAATTGCAAAATGGATAGTGATAGCAAGTTTAGGGTTTATAGTTATTTGTGTAATGTCTTTGGGTGGAGCTTTCAAAATTCAGTCTGACAAAGATCAACAAAGTAATTCAGGCGGTACAGGAAATTTCAATGTTGCTTGGAATACAGACTTACCTAAGGATCTAGTTAAAGATATTAAAGGTAAGGGGCAGATTAATGACCAAATTGCACAATTAGCGGTAGCCACCGCTATTAAATATAAGCAATTGCCATCAGTCATATTAAGTCAATATGCTTATGAATCAATGTGGGGTCAGAGTGGAGTTGCTCAAAGCGATAATAATTACTTTGGTATTACTTGGTTTCAAGGTAGTAAATACCCCCAAGGAAGTGCTAGGGGTATAGGTGGTTCTGAGGGTGGAAATTATATGAAATTTCCTAATGCAGAAGAATGTTTCAATTATTATGGCTATATGATTGCTTCACAGAGCAATTTCAATCAGGCAGTCGGTGAGAAAGATCCCTCAAAAGTCCTTTTAATTCTTGGACGTGGGGGCTATGCTTCTGCGGGAATTACAGAAAGCAGTCCTTATTTTACAAGTGCAATGTCTATCATTGAAAGTAATCACTTTAAGGACTATGACAAGTATGCTATAGATCACTGGGATAAATCATCAGCGATTAAGCCACTTGGAGAAATTAAATCATCAGGTTCAGGAAGTAGCTCAGGCGGTTCTACTGCTAGCTTACCTGAAATTGAAAAAGTTCTAGGGCAGACGGTGGAAAATGGTCAATGTTATGGTTTAACTGCTTACTATGTAAAAGCTTTGGGCGGTCCGCAAATGATGGGTACTGGTCACGCTTACGCTTCAATGATTGGTAGTGATTATAATTGGTCAGCTTATGGCTTTGAGGTAATAAGCAATCCAAAAGTTTCGGATCTGAAAGCGGGGGATATTTTTAACTGTCAAGGACTAACAGGCTATGCAGTTTCTGAATATGGTCATACAGGAATCGTTATTAAGGTTAATTCTGATGGTACTTACGATACATACGAGCAAAATGCTGAACGTGGTCAAATCGTTGCCAAATATACTAGACAAGCTTCAAGCTATACATTTACGTCAATTGTCAGAAAGAAATAGGTGTTGATATGAAAAAGGTTTTAACAATAATTGTAACATTACTTGCAACTACATCATTATTAAGTGCTTGTGGGAACTCAAAGCAGAAAAATAGTAAAGAGGATAATAGTCAGATGGTAGATAAAGCAACTAAAGAAACCTTAAAGACTTTTGGTGAAAACTTTCTAAATTATGATTCTGTTGATGAACGGAATCAATCAGTTAAAGATCTAATGACTGAAAAAGCTCAGAAAGATAATGGTATTAATGTAAAAGTCCATGCAGACTTTCAAGCAAAAGGACAGATTAAACAGATTTATAGAGATATTGACAATAAAAATCAATATTTGATATTTGCTGATTACCAAGTACAACTACAAAATACAAATGTTATTTTGAGAGTCACAATGAAAAATAATAAGGTTGATAAATTGACGGTTGATTATACTAGACAAGCTTATTAAAAGAGAAAGGTCATAAATACCATGAAAAAAGTATTAATAACAATGTATATTGTGATTTACCTCATACTACAGTATGGGATTACTTTAATAGTCGGTATGTTTATGGAATTTGCTTCTTACAAAGACAGAATGAATGATTTTAGCTTGTCTGATAGCTTTTCAAATAATGCTTATCACCCTTTAAGAAATATCATTACATTTATTGCCGATAAAAACCCGTTATTTATTCTTTTAAGCGTTGGTCTAATAATTGGAATGATTGTACTGATTGTTAAACAATCAATACAAATGAAATCATCTGAATTAGAATATGATTCTAAAGGAACGCATGGAACGGCGAGGTGGGGAAGTTTAAGGGAACTCGTATCTGATGGTAATTTTAAGGCTGAAAAGAGTAGTAAGTTTTTTAAAGACTGGACTAGAACTTTAGGAGAAGATGAATGAATGGAACAATTTTAGGTACTATTGATAATCAAGTAGTTTATCAGGATAATCATACAAAACCAAACGGAAATGTTTTTGTGGTAGGTGGTCCGGGTTCTTTCAAAACTCAATCATTTATCATTACTAATGTCCTAGCCGAGACAGAGAACTCTATTGTATGTACTGACCCAAAAGGAGAGGTTTACGAATCTACCGCTACTATTAAAGCTAAACAGGGTTATAAAGTATATGTTCTTAATTATACAGATATGCTACATTCAAATAGACAGAATCCTCTTGATTATATTACGAGGGATACACACGCTACTAATGTTTCAACGTTTATTGTTGAAGCAGAAAATAAAGACGGAAAAAAAGACGTGTGGTTTCATACCCAAAGGCAGTTATTAAGAGCTATTATCTTATATGTTATCAATGAATTGCCACCAAAAGACCGAAATTTTAATGGTATTATTGATTTTTTACAAGCTTATGATACCGAAAAATCAGATGATGATATTAGTCAGCTAGATGAAGTTTTTCTAGCCTTGCCATTGAGACACCCCGCTAGACGTGCCTATGAACTTGGTTTTAAGAAATCACAAGGGGAAATGCAAGGTAGTATTATTTCAAGCTTATTAGGTACTATAGCTAGCTATATTGATGATGAAGTAGGAGAATTTACAAGTTTCTCAGACTTTCATCTAAAAGATATTGGGCGAGAAAAAACAATACTCTATGTTATTATTCCACCTATGGATAACACATACGAGGGCTTAATTAATTTGTTTTTTATGCAACTGTTTCAACAACTATATGATCTTGGAGCTGAAAATAATGCTAAATTGCCAGTAAGTGTTAATTTTGAACTAGATGAATTTGTAAACCTTGGGAAATTTAACAACTATGAAGAATTTCTTGCCACTTGTCGAGGATATGGAATCCAAGTACATACTATTTGCCAAACGCTAACACAGTTACAAGCAAAGTATGGGAAAGATAAGGCAGAATCTATCATAGGTAACCATGCTATTCAAATTTGTTTGAAAGCTTCTAATCTGACAACTGCTAAACATTTTAGTCAAATGTTAAATAAAGCTACAGTTAAGTATGAAACTACTAACGTCAGTCAGACACAGAGTAAAGAAACATCAACAAGTCATTCAGAGGGTCAGAACATAACAGGTAGGAATCTGATGAATGTTGATGAAATTATGTTGATGGATCAATTTGAAAGTTTAATCTTCTTTAGTGATCGCAGACCAGTCAAGGCTAGAAAAGCGGTACAATGGGAAATCTTTCCTAATGTGATGGAAATGTTTCCTAGAATCAGCCAAAAACAATTTAAACCAAAAGCTAGTCAATCACAACTAGAAATTTTAAAGCAAAAAGAGGTTGAATTTGCTAAAAAAGTAAGCAAACAAAAAGAAGAGGTTCAAGAGGAAATCAAAGAGGTTGAGAATGATGGCATAGATGAACAAAAAGAAAAGCTATCTAAGGAAAGTTTAGATTTACTTGAACAGTTTGAAGAATTTGAGGAATTATAAAATGAAAAAGATTATTTCAGCAATTATTTTATCAGTTACTTTTATTGGTTTAGTTGGTTGTGCTAAAAGTACAGAATCAAGCTTACAAGCTAATAAATGGAATGTTGTATCATCTGACGGTAGTTCATTTACTGCCGAATTTGGTGAGGACACCGTAAAATTTGAAAACGTCTTTAGAACTAGAGGGCTAAAATATCAGGTTAAAGACGATAAAATTACAATGAAAGATGATAGAGTTGAGGTTAGCTATACCATTAAAAAGAATGGTAATGAGTACAAATTTAAGTCAAATGATGATACGACTAAAGATGAATTTGGGGATCTAACACTATCTAAAGCTAAATAGATAAGGGGTAAGGTATGGACTTTGGTAAGATGATTAAGGATTTTTTCCTTGATATGTTTACAGAGATTTTAAAATTTATGATTGATATTTTGAAAGCTACTGTAGAGCTATTAGGGAAAAATATCAAAGAAATTAGTCAGTATTATAATATCGTAATTGCAATTGCTTCTACCCTGATGGTTGTTGTTGCCCTCACTCGTATTGTATCAGCAATGTTAGCACAAGCCGACCAGTCAAAACAGGTTACTGCTTCAAATATCCTGATGGACACAATTAAGGCAAGTGTTTCAATCCCGATAATGCTATTTCTTCAAAAAATGATGGTATCTAAAATTGTAGTGCCAGTTGGAAAGTATCTTTTTGACCAAGATAAAAAATTTACTGCTGATATGTTCAAAAGCTTGAAAAAAATCAACATTGACACCTATCATACCGTACAAGTGGGCGGATTTATAACGATTCTATTTGTTTTGTTTTTCTGTATTGTCATTGGATTCTTCTTCTATAAAGTTTCTGTTTTTGTGGTAAACCTAGCTTACTTTAATTTATCAATTCCATTAGTAGCCGTATCAATTGTGACAGAAAATATGGACTATTCTAGGGAGTGGTGGCAAAAATTGTTATACTCATGTTTAACTATGCTAAGTCAAATATTGTCACTAACCATATCAATTTATGGTATTACTCACCTTGGAAAAGGACTAATCTGCTTAATGCTTGCCATTGGTGGCGGTACACTTGTTTTTGTACCACCGTTTATTTTGGATAATCTTTGGACTACTACAGGCATGACTAAGAAAGGTCTTGGTATGGGTAGAATGATGATGATAAATATGTTTCGTAATAAAGGATAGATAACATGGTTACTAAGGTTAAAGTAAAAGCTGATAAGCTAATTAAGCTTAAAGAAAAGGCTATTATGATCGACTTACCTATTTACAAGGTTTTTGAATTGGCATTTAGAAACTTTCTTGATGATGAAGATAAACCTTTTAAAATTGATAATGTCGCAAGCTTCAGATCTAGTAAATTTGTTTATTTACCAAATATTGAAAAGCAATTTAAAATAGAAGCCTTAAATTATAGTGTCAGTATGATAAGCTTGGCGGACTATATTTTAGACTTTTATTTAGATTCTATTGACTAATATATAATATTATAATATAATATAATATATAATAAGAAAGGGCGATTTTATATGAAATACTTTTTAATTTTTGGTGAACGTGAAAATCTGAAATTGGCAAAAGACGCAAAAATTGGTTTTGAAAATGCTATAAAGATTTTAAATAGACAAAATCATAACTTGCTGAAAGAAAGAAAGGTAGGATATGTTCAAGCTCATTTAGTAGATTTAAACGAAGATCTATCCGTACTATTCGATCTTGATTTACCTGTAGAAAATTTAACGGAATATCTTTTGAATCAGGTGTTACTAGAATCAGAAGATTTCAGTCTAGTAGAGCAATTAAAAATGTCTATCCCAAATCAATTAGGAGATCAATTAGGAGATACCCTAGAATTTAAAGATGAACTGATTGAACAAACTGAAATTGAAAAAAATGACGATTCTGTTGACGTAGAAAAAGCGGATAACGATACTAACTACACAGAACAGT
>NZ_KV791116.1:1670-1963 GCF_001807855.1 Streptococcus sp. HMSC10E12 | reverse complement strand
CGCTGATCCGGGGGATGCGAGGCAGGACGCCGAGCAAGCTGCACCGGGCCAAGGATGGCCCGTTGCGGCGGCCCCCGGATCAGTGTCAGGGCGAAGGAACCCGACGAAGTCGGGCCGGAAACGGAGCTGGGACTTTGCCTACTTTGGTCCCTCAATCGGCATAGGGGGCAGCCATCTGGCTGCACCCCTGCCACACCACCCGGCATGCGGGTCCGCACCGGGCGGTTCGAGAGGTTGAGGTCAGTAGAGTCGAGGCAGACCCAACCGATCAAACCACGCTACCGTCAGCACAC
>NZ_KV791116.1:0-1650 GCF_001807855.1 Streptococcus sp. HMSC10E12 | reverse complement strand
ACCGTCAGCACACCATGGATCAGCCCGGCACTGTTGTGCCAGATCCTATGGCTATCGCTGGCTATTGCTGCCGCCAAGTCAGAATTTGCACCCAACTTGCGAAGCTCTCGGTAGGTGGTTTTGCCAGTCTTCCATTGTTTGAGCTGAATTGCCCTGAGCCTTCGACGTATCCAGCCGTCCAGACTCTTCCATAAACCGGGAGCCTGAGACAATCCAAAGTACGCTTTCCAGCCGAGGAGGTAGGGCCTCAGGTTTTCCACCACTTGCGGCAGGCTGCGACCGCCACTACGCGGTGTCAGCCCCCGGATGCGATGTTTGAATACCTGTAGCGCCTTGAGTGCTACCCGCCGTTTGACCTCGCCTTTGGGAGACTGCCAGAAGCTGAATCCCAGAAACTTGCGGCCAAACGCACTGGCAACGGCGCTCTTGCTCTCGTTCACGCGCAACCCAAGACGGCCGTAAAGGCGACGTAGCAATGCCATCACCCGCTGTCCGGCTTTGGGGCTACGTACGTAAACGTTCGCATCGTCCGCGTACCTGACGAAGCAATGGCCTCGTCGCTCCAGCTCTTTGTCTACCTCGTCCAGCACCACATTGGCCAGCAGCGGTGAAAGTGGTCCACCTTGCGGTGTGCCCCTCGTGCTGGTCATGACCATGCCTTCGATCAATGCCCCACTGTTCAGATAAGCTCGAATCAAACGTAAAACGTCGCGATCCTTCACTTTTCTGCCCAGTCGGGCGATCAACAGATCGTGCTCGACGCAGTCGAAAAACTGCTCCAGATCGACATCGACCACAATTTGCCGCCCTGAGTGGATGTATTGCTGTGCCGCCAAAACCGCTTGGGGTGCACTGCGCTCCGGACGAAAACCATAGCTGTGGTTGCTGAAGTCAGGGTCCAGCAAGGGCTGCAATACTTGCAGTAATGCTTGCTGAATAAGTCTGTCCGTCACCGTAGGAATGCCCAGCTTGCGCTCGCCGCCACCGGGTTTGGGGATCAAGACTCGCCGAACCGGATCAGGCCGGTACGTCCCTGCCAACAACTGTGCGCGTATCCCGGGCCATGCCGTCTTCAGGTGCTCCGCTGTTTCGGCGATCCCAAGACCGTCGACACCGGCAGCACCCTTATTGGCGCGGACCTGTTTAAACGCCAGTTGCAGGTTGTCTCTTGTCAGGGCAGCTTGCAGCAACCCTGACCCTGTGGGGGTTGAGTCATGGCGCGGACAGCCGGCTTCATCGCTGGATGCTTTACGCGGGGCTTCACCCTCTGCAATTGCGTCCCGCCCCGGTTTGCCGGGCATCTGATGCATGGCCTGCTGTATCGTCATGTCAAACCTCACTTCTTCTCGTTTGGTCCTTCGCTGCAGCGCAGCTACTATGACCGCTGCTGACTTCTCGCTCCGGCTCACACCGTCGCCCTTTCAGGCATGAGGCGAGATCTCCCCAGGTAAGAACGCCATCCTTCACCGCACAACCGCCGCATTTACGTACCCGGCACTTAGGCCACAAGAGCTTTGCAGTCACTTGGCTGCTCGCCCTGTCCGGATCCGCCTCGAATGCGATTTGTGTACCTCGGCTCGCGGTTTACGCTCCACGCTTCCTCCCCACAGTCGGTCGCCCTTCTGCAGTTGCGCTTCGCTTCATTCACTG
>NZ_KV791115.1:0-580 GCF_001807855.1 Streptococcus sp. HMSC10E12 | reverse complement strand
ATGTGTTGGAAGATTTCTTCAAATAACTTATTATCATAAAATCGGCGGGTGTAGTTTTTGCTAAAAGTACCAAAATGAGGAACTTTATCAAAGAATCCATAACCTAAGTACCATCGGTACGCTACATTAGTGTGAATTTCTTTTATAGTTTGTCTCATAGATTTAATGCCGAATAATTTTTGAATCAGAAGGATTTTTACTAAAATTACAGGGTCAATAGAGGGTCTGCCATTATCTAAGCAATATTTATCTTTCACTAAATCATAAACAAAGTTAAGATCTAATACTTTTTCAACTTTACGTAACAAGTGATCATCAGGAACTAATTGAGATATTGAAATCATTTCAAGTTGTTCTCTGTTATTAGAAGATTTATTTAGCATACTATCACCTCATTATCTTATTACTATCATTATACAAGAAATGGGGAAAAGGTTATTATGTAAAATGTTAAAAAATAAAAAATGCCGACAAGTCCGTAGGACTTTGTCGACAGTCTGAGGCACCTTAACTTGATTAAGGTGCCTTTAAGTCGTTGTAATCGTGCGACTTAAGAAAAAATAGAGGTAATTAAACCAGC
>NZ_KV791114.1:0-41122 GCF_001807855.1 Streptococcus sp. HMSC10E12 | reverse complement strand
CTCCCGAAACAGCTTATTTATAATATCATCTCTAGCTTGTCTTGTCAATAACTTTTTTTAAGTTTTTTCAAACTTTTTGTTACTGGACAATTTCCTTAAGACTTTATTAGTCTATCAAGTTTGTGAACTAATGTCAATACTTATTTTCTATGCCAGAGTAAACGTAAAAAGAAGATCGCAAGTATCTCCTTTTTTACTTTTTTATAGAGCTGCGCGCATGCGTGCTTGTGAATTTTCGACATTTCGTATTGAACGTGGTAAGAAAGCACGGATATCATCTTCCTTATAGCCCACTTGCAATCTCTTATCATCAATTAAGATTGGACTCTTCAAGATTCTTGGGTTTTCTTGAATCAAATCAATCACCTCACTGACACTGAGCTCGTCGATATCACAATTTAGAGCTTTAGCATAGCGATTTTTTGATGAAACAATACTCTCAACACCATTCTCTGTTTTTGATAGGATGTTTAAGATTTCTTCTTTTGTAAGTGGTTCTTTACCAAGGTTTTGTTCTTTATAAGGAAGTTGATGGTTGTTCAACCATGTCTTTGCTTTTTTACAACTTGTACAACTTGAGATTGTATAAATCTTAATCATGTTAATTCTCTCTTTCTGTCACATGATACTATTATCTTATCACTGTCCTTGATTTTAGAAATCGGTCTAGCGACCTATTTTGAATCTTGGGGAACTTTTTCAATTATTACAGACCCTTTTTATTTAGATAAAAACAAAGAAAAAAAGAGCTCTTCAGCTCTGTTACACTTATTCTTCAATTTCAATGGTTGAATCTAGGTCTAAAACAAGTTCATCAGATGTTTCTTCAACTTGTGCTTCTTCAACAATATCCTCTTCATCTGGTTCAATCAAACCATAGTGTACACGTACTTTATGATCAATTTCTTCAAAAATATCTGGATGATCTGCCAAATATTTTTTAGCATTTTCAGACCCTTGACCAATCTTCTCTCCATTATATGAGAACCATGCTCCAGCTTTTTGAATAATGCCTAAGTCACTAGCGATTTTTACAAGCTCACCTGTTTGTGAAATCCCTTCACCATACATAATTTCAACAAAGGCTTCTTTAAATGGTGGAGCAACCTTGTTTTTGACTACCTTAATTTTAGTTTCCTTACCAACATTTTGGTCTTTTTTATCACCAGTCCCTTTGATTTGCGTATTTCCACGTACATCAAGACGTACTGATGCATAGAATTTTAGAGCACGTCCACCAGGAGTTGTTTCTGGATTACCAAACATAATACCAACTTTTTCACGCAATTGGTTAATGAAGATAGCAATTGTTTTTGTTTTATTGATAGAAGCAGAAAGTTTTCGCATGGCTTGACTCATCATACGCGCTTGAAGTCCGACATGGCTATCACCAATATCTCCATCAATTTCTGCACGAGGTACCAAGGCTGCAACTGAGTCAACAACAACCAAATCAACTGCACCAGAGTCAATCAGCTTACCAGCAATTTCAAGACCTTGTTCACCTGAATCAGGTTGTGACAAAAGAAGTTCATCGATATTAACACCTAGGGCTGCCGCATAAGCAGGGTCAAGGGCATGCTCTGCATCGATAAAGGCAGCAATTCCGCCTTCTTTTTGTGTCTGAGCAACAGCATGGAGGGCTACAGTTGTTTTACCTGATGATTCTGGTCCGTAAATTTCGATAATACGACCTTTAGGATAACCACCTGCACCAAGAGCAATATCCAAAGCCAGCGAGCCTGAACTCATAACTTGAACTTTCTGTTCTGCACGCTCACCAAGACGCATCACTGCACCTTTACCAAAATCTTTTTCAATATTCTTCAAAGCATCGTCAAGTGCTTTACGACGCTCATCTCCAAATTTCTTTGTAATTTCTTCTGTTTTCTTTGTTTTCTTAGCCACTTATTTTCCTCTTCTTTCTATAGTTAAAGACAAACTTAAATCAAGTTGTCTCTTGTAATAAAGCTTGGCGAACTAGGTTAAAGGCATAGAGGGTACTAATATATCTAATATCAGAACGACTTCTTCCACCTATAACAACCTTGATTGACCTTACTTGATTCCTATCAGCAATACCAATAAATACCGTACCTGCTAGGTGTCCTTCTAATGAATCTGGTCCAGCTACACCGGTAAGTGCAATTCCATAATCGCTATCTGTTTTAGCTCGAGCACCTTCAGCCATTTTTTCTGCAGTAAAATGACTGACAACACCATGTTCTTCTAGTTGCGACAAGGGAATATCCAACATTTTAGCTTTTTCTTCAATGCTATAAGTAACAAAGCCACCTTTAAATACTTGTGAGGCTCCTGAAAAATCAGCAATAGTAGCCTGAAATAAACCTGCTGTTAGGCTTTCGGCTGCAGTGATGGTCTTGCCATGGTGCTTAAGCAAACGAAAAGCTTCAAAGGCTAAACTATTAGACTCTCCATATCCATAAATGAAATCAGATAAGGATTTGCCATCTAGAGTTTTAGTCGAACGAATTTGTTTCTCTAAAACATCTAGTTTTTGATCTGCTTCTTCTTGCGAAGAAGCCTTTGTTGACAAGCGAAGTGTTACTTCCCCCACTTTAGCATATGGAGCTATGGTTGGATCTGTTTGGTTAACAATAAAATCCTTCAGAACAGTCACTAATTGACTTTCTCCAACGCCGAAGAATCTTAGGACTCTCGAATAAAGACTTGAGTGATTCTCAGTAAGAGCTGGAATAAGTTCTTGATTCACCATAGGTTTGAGTTCACTTGGTGGACCAGGTAAGACTACATAGGTCACCCCTTGAGCAGTAATAATCCCTCCAACTGCAAGACCTGTCGGGTTTTGCAAGGGAATAGCTCCCTCAACAATTTGTGCTTGACGTTCATTATTAGGCGTTCGTGTGTGTTTAGGACGAGTAGCAAAGAAACTATCCAGTTTTTTACTAGCCTCCTCATCAAAAACGAGTTCTTTTCCTAAAAATTTAGCCAGTGTTTGCTTGGTTAGGTCGTCCTCAGTAGGGCCAAGTCCACCACAAAGTATGACTAAATCACTACGCTGACTGGCTTGATCAAGAACTGAAAGTAGGCGGCTTTCATTGTCTCCTACTGCTGTGTGAAAATACACGTCAATTCCTAGTTCAGCTAGTTTCTCAGATAAAAATTGGGCATTGGTATTGGTGATTTGCCCGGTTAGGATTTCAGTTCCTACTGCAATCAATTCAGCTTTCATTGGTTCACCTATATTACTATTCGTAAAATAATCTCAAAAACATGTTCGTTTATAAACTAACATGTTTTTCTCGTCTTGTCAATCAAATCTACTCATTTATTTGAAGTCACAGTTGTTTTCATGATCATTCACAAATCCTGCGGCTTGTAAAAATGAATATATAGTAGTCGGTCCTAAAAATTTGAACCCTCTCTTTTTTAGGTTTTTGGCAATCTGTTGGGATAAGTCAGTTGATGATGGGACATCCTTATATGTGGGTACATTATTTATCAAGGGCTTTCCGTCAAAGAAATGCCAAAAATAATGGGACAGTGAGCCAAATTCATCTTGGATTTTTAGTACTTGTTTGGCATTATTTACGGTTGCTTCTAGCTTAAGTTTGTGCCTAATGATGTCTGGATTTTGAAGCGCATCTTCAAGTTCACTTAGGCTAAACTGGGCAACACGCTCAATATCATAGTCATGAAAAACACGATTAAAGGCCTGTCTTTTATTTAAAACGGTTAACCAAGAAAGCCCTGACTGATAACTTTCTAAGCATAGAAGCTCAAAAAGTTTTTGGTCATCACCAATAGGTTTTCCCCACTCCTTGTCATGATAATCACAATATAATTTATTGTTTGTTGGAACCCAACGACAACGATTGACCATTGCTTACCTCATTTCATCAACATCTTAAGAGCCGATTTAATGTATTGCTCTGCCGTTTCATTAGTTCCTTCGAAGAAGGCCTTGATTTTCTTAAGTTCTGCAGCTTTATAACCAAGAGCAAGCAAAGCTTCCATAGCCTCATCCAACTGATGATTTCCTTCAGGTTGACTTGGTGTCGTCTTGGTCGTTTCTGTTGGTAACTCTGCAAATTTCCCTGCTAAGTCCAGAACCATTTGTTGAGCTGTCTTTTTACCAATCTTTGGAAACTTCATCAAGTACTTGATGTCACTATTATCAACAGCAGCAACCAAGCCTTGATTATCATCTACAGCAACAATGGCTAGGGCAGTCGTCGGACCTATTCCAGAAACTGAAATAAGCTTAAGGAAGACCTCTTTTTCATCTTCAGTATGGAAACCAAAAAGAAGGTGGGCATCGTCTCTAATAACCTGATGAAGATAGACTTGGATAGTCTGATTCATTTGGTCAGAAAAACTATATGGATTCGCTACAGTGACAATATAACCTAAGCCGTTTGCTTCTATAACAATATACTTGGCGGTAATTTTCACTAGAGTTCCCTTGATGTAATCATACATGGCGTGTGATTTCCTTTCTCGTTCGTTTCTTCAATGGTTTGCTTTATCATTTTATACTTGTAAGATAATTGTCTTGAGTGTTTATTTTGTCATCTCAAGCACTGCTGTACTATTGTAACAAAAAATCCACTCGAAAGTGGATTCTGTTTGCTCTATTTTAAGGATGACTACTCGTCTTTAAAGTATCTGTAATCATCTTCAGGCCTAATAGAATATATGTTACAACGCCTAAAGTAAAGGCAATGCTAGAAACATTTACGAGAGTATTCTCCAAACTTGGTTGACCTAACCAGGCCAAAATATAGAAAATCAAGCTAGTCGCTAAAAATGTTAAGCCAACAAGTAAAAAGTGTTTGTTAGTTTTTGTTAGGTGTCTCATCACTATACCTCCTAACTTAAAAATCAGGCAATCATCCTACAATGATCCGCTAAAACATTAGAAGATTCCTCATCTTCACCACTATTATAAATCTAACATTCCTATTCGTAAAGCAAGACCGAAAAAAGTTTTAATACTTCCCTAGGTCACGTAGACTTGTATGATTTTCTTGGATACGACGGAACATTTTTTCCATATCAGACTTGGTAAAGTTGACAAGTACTGGACGTCCGTGAGGGCAATTGTAGGGATTTTTACACTGTGCAAGCTGTACTAGGAGGTCACGCGCAGAGTAATCATCAAGAGCATGATTGGCCTTGATTGAACGTTTACAACTCATCATGATGGCCAACTCAGCACGGTAGGTCTTAACAGACACTTCATTCGTCAAAAGAAGCATGTCACACATTTCATAGACCGCTGATTCAATCTCTTCTTCCTTCATCCAGATAGGATGTTCACGAAGAATGAAAGTGTTGTTCCCATAAGGCTCTAAATAGATACCAACCTGGTTAAGAAGGGACATTTTTTCTTGTAAACTAATGTAGTCTGAACCTGAAAATTCAAAGAGATAGGGAACCAAAAGCTGCTGTAAACTGCTGTCAACCTCACCAATCTTTTCGCGATAGTACTCATACTTGACACGTTCTTGGGCAGCATGCTGGTCAATGATGTAAAGTCCGCCTTGTCCTTGCGCAAAGAGATAGGTTCCATGCATTTGACCAAAAAACTCTAATTCAGGGAAGGTTGATGTTTCCTCATTGTCCAGAGTTTCAAGCATGCGCTTCATTTTCGACTTGTTTTTATAATCAAGTTTTTCGTGTTCGCTATCACCTTCATCTACTGAACGTTGTGCCTGTTTAACAGAAGGTTGCGGTTTATTTTCTACCGATGAAACTGGAGACTCTGACTCTAATACAAGAGGTTTGATATCTTCTTGGACTGTCTCTGGTTTGACAAAGAAATCATTACGACTGCTATCATAGTAAAGATTGGTTTGTTTGAGTGGAAGACTGGTTTGAACTGGCTTAGCTGCACCTCTGGTACTAGACTTGGCTAGATTTTCAAGGGCATCAGGAATCAAATCCTGCTCTCTAAGGCTTTGAGCAATGGCTGAGCTGATAAGGGCCATGAGCTCTTTTTCTTTAGAGATACGTACTTCCTGCTTTGTTGGGTGAACATTGACATCGGCCAAGTAAGGATCAATCTGAATATCAATAACTGCAATAGGGAAGCGTCCTACCATGAGTTTAGAACCATAACCATCAAAAATAGCACGGTTAAGCAGGAAGTTTTTAATATAACGTCCGTTAATGAGAATCGTGATGTAGTTACGATTCGCACGGGTCAACTCAGGGAGACTAACATATCCAGAAACTTCAAAATCAAGGTCAGAATTTGAAATCTCCACCATTTTTTTAGCCGTTGTCAAACCATAAATACCAGCAATAGCTTGACGGAGGTCTCCAGTACCTGATGTCTGTGTCAACTGACGACCATCATTAAGCAAGGTAAAGGCAACCTCGGGATGAGCTAGACTCAGACGATTGACAACATCGACAATATGAGCCAACTCAGCCTGTAAACTCTTCATATACTTGAGACGAGCTGGGGTATTATAAAATAGGTTTTCAACGGTAATCTTTGTTCCAACTGGTGTTGAAATAGGGTCCTGACTCTCAATTTCTCCACCTTTAGCAACCAGTTTAGTCCCGTAGGCTTCCCCATCCGCTGCTGTCACAATAGTTAGGTGACTGATAGAAGCTATAGAGGGAAGGGCCTCACCTCGAAAACCAAGGGTTCGAATACGAAAGAGATCTCCTTGATTTTTGATTTTACTTGTTGCATGACGGCGCAAACTCATGGCCACATCAGCTTGAGCCATTCCTTCACCATTGTCTGTTATTTGAATTTTTGAGAGGCCTGATTCTTCAACTTCAATGGTAATCTGGGTGCTACCTGCATCAATAGCATTTTCCACCAACTCTTTGACAACACTGGCTGGGCGCTCTACGACCTCACCAGCAGCAATCTGGTTGGCTAACACCTCAGGTAATTCGATGATTTTTGGCATAATTATTATTTTCCCTTCTAAAAGGTTGAGAGATCATTGTTTCTAACTGTTACTAATGCTTCCTATAAAGCCATAACTCACACACAACTGTTAGCCAAGATAAGGCTGTGGCTATAACAATCATATCCCCATGACGAAGGTTGAACCAAATGAGCACAGAAAAAATCAAGAGGTAGATGACTTGGAAAATCCATTGGTAGGTTTTGGGTGAACTTGTCGAATCCATAAACTGCTTAACAAAGAAATAAAGCAAAAGCAAGTTCAGTGTTAGTGCCTTTTCAAAAGGTGTAAAAAAGCTCAAAATCAGACTGCAGGCAAGAAAAATTCCTGCTAGCCATTTCATTATAGATTTCATGTGATTACCTCGTCAGTACGTTTTCATTAAGTATAGGGGTTTTCGAAAATATTTTCAACCACTTAGACACCATATAGAACCACATAGACAAACGCTATTGCTGTGGACTAGTAAATAGTGTTTAATAAAGGTGTGAAAGGGAGGAGGCCTCCTCAATTACCAATAAGAAAGGATAGTTATGAAAATAAAAGTTCAGATTGACTCGGTATTCCAAGAAGAAATGTTGCAGATTCAAGCACCTAGTCGAACGCCCAAGATTCAGCAAGTTGTCGAGTTTGTCGAATCTTTGGATGATAACCAACGACTCAAAGGAAAAAAGGATGGCGAAACCTATCTCATCGAGTCTAATGCTATTTCCAGAATTTACATCGAAAATCGTCAAGTTCTAGCTGAAACTATTCAAGGAGAGTACCACTTAGGCTTACGTCTCTATCAAGTTTTAGAAAAACTGCCATCTTACTTTATCAAAATCTCACAATCAGAGATTGTCAACCTCAAAGAAATTGAACGCTTCAACATTACCCCTAACGGCCTCGTTGAAATTCACCTTAAAAACAAGGAAATCACCTACTCATCACGCCGTTACCTCAAAGCAATAAAGGAGAAATTACAATGAAAAAGCAACTTTTTAAATCAGGCACAAAGGGCATCCTTATCGGACTTGCCGTATCCATGATTATGTCTCTTATCTGGGCACCAAGCTACATGCCTCTAAATCCTCACTCAGCCATTGGACAATGGATGACGTCACATCAGGTTCACGGATCTATGGTATTGGCCTACTGCCTCATCACTTGGTTTGCTATCGGTATCCTCTTTGAAGTCGCTAGTTATATTTTCCGTAAGGCTGAGTGGAGTTTACTTCGTGCAACCCTCACTCACTACGCCTTGACCTGTCTAGGTTTCATTCCACTAGCTACCCTCAGCGGATGGTTCCCTCTACGTTTAACTTTCTACTTGGAGCTAGTCATTGAATTCAGCCTTATCTATCTCCTCGTTTGGGTCTTCTCTTATTGGAAAATGAAAAAGGATATTGAACAACTCAACCAAGAATTGAAACACCTATAAAAGACAAGAAGCCTGTCAATTGACAAGCTTCTTTTATAGTTTCTGTTTTAAATCTGCTACAGCCATCATGACCTGCATCGGTGTCATATTGTAAATGTCCAAATCACGTAACTCTTGAAGAACTGGATTTTCAGTAAAATCATCAAAGAGAGAGATTTGCTCGTTGACATGCGTTTCAGTGGCAGGCTTCTCTTGAGGCGATACCTTTTCCTGAGGTTGGATGGTAACTGTCTCGCCCTCCAATTGTGTCAAGATGGTGTCAGCACGTTCCAGTAAATCTGCTGGTAAACCTGCAATCTTAGCTACATGAATACCATAAGATTTATCGGCTGGGCCATCGACAATCTTGTGAAGGAAAGTCACCTCTCCGTCCTTTTCAAGTGTCGCCACATGAACGTTGACAAGGTGTGTCAAAGTATTTGACAGGGCTGTCAACTCATGATAATGGGTAGCAAACATGGTTTTAGCCCCAACCTTGTCATGAATAAACTCAATGATAGACTGGGCCAGAGCCATACCGTCATAGGTGGCTGTCCCACGTCCTAACTCATCAAAAATAATCAAGGAATTAGGTGTCGCCCGCTTAATGGCCTGATTAGCCTCCATCATCTCAACCATGAAGGTCGACTGACCTGAAATCAGATCATCTGCAGCACCAATACGTGTATAGATAGCGTCAAAAACTGGCAAATCAATACTATCTGCTGGCACGTAAGCCCCCATCTGAGCCATAACGACTGACAAAGCCAACTGACGCATATAGGTAGATTTACCACTCATATTTGGCCCTGTGATGAGCTGAACATTGGTATGACTGTCAAAGGTAATCGTGTTTGGAATGTATTCCTGAACGCCCATAACCTTCTCAACCACCGCATGACGACCTTGATCAATAACAATACGATGCTCATCATTGAACACAGGACGAACATAATGATTAGTCTCTGCTGTAACTGCCAAGCTCTGAAGAACATCGACTGTCGCAATGGCCTTAGCCAAAGATTGCAAACGGTCAATATAGCGTTCAACCTGCTCACGGACACGCATGAAAATATCATATTCGAGCGTTGATGACTTTTCACGTGCCTCAAGCATTTCACCTTCAATCTTAGCCAACTCAGCGGTTCCATAGCGCTCTGAATTTTTCAGGGTTGCCTTGCGGAAGAAATGGTCAGGAACCAAGCTAAGATTAGAGTTGGTCACATGGAAGTAATAACCATCTTTACGGTTATAATCAATTTTTAGTGTTGTAATACCAGACGCTTCACGTTCCTTGGCTTCGATATCCGCAATCCATGACGTCCCCTCGCTCATCACCTTGCGATACTTGTCCAAGGTCTCATCAAAACCAGCACGGATAATGCCACCTTCTGTAATGGTTGCAGGAGCATCGGGATCAATAGCTGACCGAATCAGACTTTCTAATTCTGGCAGAGCATCCAATTCTTGTAAAAGACGTGACAAGGCCTCGTCATCAAAAGACTCCAAAATCGCCTTAATAACTGGAACCTGAGCTAGGGTATGACCTAGCTGAATCAAATCTTTAGGATTAGCCTTTCCAAAGGAAACACGGCTGGCCAGGCGCTCAATATCGTAAACCCCTTTAAGACTCTCAGTCAGATCACTACGCTCGAAGAAATTGTCCAAGAAAACTTGGATAATATTCTGACGCTCCACGATTGCAGCCTGATTCACTAAAGGTCTATCAATCCAAGTACGTAAGAGACGCATTCCCATAGCTGTCTTGGTTTCATCCAAGAGCCAGAAAAGAGAACCATGTTTCTTACCTGTTCTAGCATTTTCCAGTAAATCCAAACTCGACTTGGTCGCATAGGACATCTGCAAGTAATCCTTAATCTCATAGTGCTGAGCTTTTTGTAAATGGCTGAGCTCACGCATCTGAGTACGGTGCACATACTGGAGAAGTTTACCCGCTACACTGCTTTCCAAATCTGTCAAGCTAGTGTCAATCAAGTGGACATCATCGTAAACCTCTGTTTCCTTGGAAAGTAGAAGGTTGAGTTGCTTCACCAAAATTTGTTCATCAGCTTCGGGTAAATCATAACCAACCACTACTTCACGTGCCTTAAGGTTCTGAATTTCACTACAAACTGAACTGAAATCGTCCAACTCTGTCGCAAAAAATTCACCCGTTGACACATCCATATAGGCCAGACCGAATCGACTTCCAGCCTTGTCAATAGCTACCAAGAAATTGTTGGCATTATCAGGTTTAGAACTGTCAACCACTGTCCCTGGCGTGATAACCTGAACCACCTCACGCTTAACCACACCAACAGCCTGTTTAGGATCCTCCATCTGCTCAGCAATGGCTACCTTGTAGCCCATCTCAACCAAGACATCAATATAGGCTTGAGCTGAGTGATAAGGTACACCCGCCATAGGAATGGGATTATCGGCGTTTTTATTACGACTGGTTAGGCTAATTTCCAAAATCTGGGCAGCCTTAACGGCATCCTCGTAAAAAAGTTCATAAAAATCCCCCATACGGAAGAGCAAAAAAGCATCTGGATAATTTTCCTTGATATCCAAATACTGCTGCATTCCTGGAGATATTTTTTCCTTAGCCATGTCTTAACTCCTCGTTAATCCTTTCTTCGATAGACTTGGTCACATATTGGATCAAGTCACTGGCATCTTGCATTTTTTGACGGTAGTCCTGAACAATAGGCAAATTTTCCAACTCATGCTGAATCAAATCTGCTTGTTCACCTGCCTCCTCATAGGCACGTTGTTTCTCAATTTTTTGAAAAAGCACTGCTTCTTGTTGATAAGCCTTCATATGTCCAGCTAGATGACTGATTTGAGGGACCTGTCCAATAGCTTTCTCAGCCTCTTGAAAAGCAAGAACCGCCTCATGGTGTTTGAGGAGGTCAATTAACTCTTCTTTGGCTTTTTGGAGATCCTGATGAGGAGTATTCATCAGTGAAACTCGCTTTCCAGTTTTTCAGCAACCACAGCATCCTTACAGATTACCAAGAGGGTATCTGCGCCAGCAACGGTTCCTAAAATTTCAGGGTTGCCATCACTGTCAATTAGATTGGCCAAAACATCAGCTTCACCCAACTCCGTGTGAAGGACCAGCATAAACTGGGCACGGGAAACTGATTTGACATAGTCCTTAACCGTAGGATCCAAACTTGGAAGCACATGTTCAGACAAACTGTAGTAAAGTCTGCCTTCTTCATCACGAAGCTTCAAAAGTCCAATCTCACGCAAATCACGTGACAAGGTCGCTTGTGTAACTGTGATACCTTCCGCCTCTAGGCGTTGCTTAATTTCCTCTTGTGTCCCAATCTTATCTCTTGAAATCATCTGTTTAATAACAGCTTGACGATCTCTCTTCATTATCTTTCCTCTTTTTATGTATATTCCTTGCATATTATAACAGAATTTTTGTATTTTTTCATGAAATACTTCCTAATAGATGCTTTCTTGTCCCTACCCTATTAACTAAAATAATGGTAAAATAGGTATGAATGACAAGATTTGAAATGGAGTACCTATGAATACTAAAGAACTCATTGCAGCAGAAATTGCCAAAGTTGTTCCCGAATTGGAACAAGAAAACATTCAAAATCTGCTTGAAACCCCTAAAAATGCTGACATGGGGGACCTCGCCTTTCCTGCCTTCTCATTGGCTAAAGTCTTGCGCAAGGCTCCTCAGATGATTGCAGCAGACATCGCTGAAAAAATCGATGCCTCAAACTTTGAAAAAGTTGAAGCTGTTGGTCCTTATATCAACTTCTTCCTTGATAAATCAAAAATCTCAGCGGACGTTCTTGGACAAGTTATCGCTCAAGGCAGCCACTACGCTGACCAAAACATCGGTCACGGACGTAACATCGCCTTTGATATGTCTAGTCCTAACATCGCTAAACCTTTCTCTATCGGTCACTTGCGTTCAACAGTTATCGCTGATGCTCTTGCCAACATCGTAGCTAAACAAGGCTACAAACCAGTCCGCATCAACCACTTGGGTGACTGGGGTAAACAGTTTGGTATGCTGATTGTTGCCTATAAGAAATGGGGTAGCGAGGAAGCTGTCAAAGCTAACCCTATCAACGAACTCCTTCAACTTTATGTGCGTATCAATGCCGAAGCTGAAGAAGACCCATCTGTAGACAAAGAAGCTCGTGAATGGTTCCGCAAATTGGAAGCTGGTGACGAGGAAGCAACTGCCCTTTGGCAATGGTTCCGTGACGAAAGCTTGGTGGAATTCAACCGTCTTTACGATGAACTCGGTGTTTCTTTTGATAGCTACAACGGTGAAGCCTTCTACAATGATAAGATGGATGAAGTCGTTGACATCTTGACAGAAAAAGGACTTCTCCAAGAATCTCAAGGTGCCCAAGTGGTTAACCTTGAAAAATACGGTATCGAACACCCAGCCCTCATCAAAAAATCAGATGGTGCGACACTTTACATCACACGTGACTTGGCTGCTGCCCTCTACCGTAAACGTACTTACGACTTTGCCAAAGCCATCTATGTGGTTGGTAATGAACAATCTGCTCACTTCAAACAGTTGAAAGCTGTTCTTAAAGAAATGGGCTACGACTGGTCTGACGACATGACTCACGTTGCCTTTGGTCTTGTAACTAAGAACGGTAAGAAATTGTCAACTCGTAAGGGGAACGTTATCTTGCTTGAGCCAACTATTGCCGAAGCTGTTAACCGTGCCCAGGCTCAAATCGAAGCTAAGAATCCAAACTTGCCTAACAAGGAAGCTGTTGCTCATGCTGTAGGTGTCGGAGCTATCAAATTCTACGATCTTAAAACAGACCGTATGAATGGTTACGACTTCGACCTTGATGCCATGGTATCCTTCGAGGGAGAAACTGGACCTTACGTTCAATATGCACACGCTCGTATCCAATCTATCTTGCGCAAGGCTAACTTCACGCCATCTGCAGATGCTACATACAGCCTAAACGACGTTGAAAGCTGGGAAATCATCAAACTCATCCAAGACTTCCCACGTATCATCAACCGTGCATCAGACAACTTTGAGCCATCTATCGTTGCTAAATTTGCTATCAGCTTAGCTCAAGCCTTTAACAAATACTATGCACACACACGTATCTTGGACGAAAGCCCAGAACGTGACAGCCGTTTGGCTCTTTGCTACGCAACAGCAACAGTCCTCAAAGAAGCTCTTCGCCTTCTCGGTGTTGAAGCTCCAGACGAGATGTAATCTATACTTAAAACGCCTAAGGGCGTTTTTTTAATTGCCAAAAAAAGAACCCAACACATGGTGTTGAGCTCTTTTGGAGATTATGAAAAAGAAAAGTTCGTTGTTCTACAAAAAGTGTAAGCCAACGAGATTCACTGAACTACGTTCAGTAAAAGTTATTTAGGAGACTTAGAGTATAACTTGCCTTCCTTAAAGAAACCTTAAATCGCAGAAAAAAATCCCCTAAGGGATTTTCACAGCAGTTCAAAGACCACTGAAAAGATACGATTGTACAGGCTTCCCAACCTCTTCTTCCTAATCCTCCAAGGTGACCGCTTGTCCAATAGAATCTTTATATAACTATATTACCTTGTTTTGGAAGGGTTTTCAAGTATTTTCTTAAAATTCCCTAATAAAAGCTCAAAAAACAAGAAAAAAGCCTAGATTTCTAGACTTTCTTCGGGGAGATTAGTTATGAAAAAGTTTTTTTTACTACTAGCTCACCAAAGCTAGTTGTTTTATTAGGATGGTTATAATATAAACTAATAAACTTAAAACTTGCTTAAAGTTTTATTCTCTTGCTTCACTTTTTAAAATAATAAGCAAAATAAGTAATAGTAAGGACCCACTAGGGATATCCATATCTAAAAACCAAGAGGGGGCTTTGATACTTCCAAGATCATTCATGATGCGGATGATATTATAGGCAATGCTTACTATTAAGAGGCTAAGTTCCGGTAAATAGTTAAGTCGTCCTTTTAAGATTGCTAACTTCTCCTTTCTGATAGTTTTCTTACGATGACCCTATTATAAGGCTGAAAAAGAAACAAAACTAGTGACATAAATGTCACCATCAAAAAAAGCAGGGCAAACCTGCTTTCTGTTATTTTGTTTAGATTAGTCACCCAAACCAATGCGTTCGAAGATTTCATCAACACGTTTAGTGTAGTAAACTGGGTTGAAGATTTCGTCGATCTCTTCTTGAGTGAGACGAGATGTTACCTCTGGATCTGATTCAAGAAGTGGTTTAAAGTCTACTTGGTTATCCCATGATTGGGCAGTCTTAGGTTGAACAAGGTCGTAAGCTTGCTCACGTGTCATACCTTTTTCAATCAAAGTAAGCATGGCACGTTGGCTGAAGATAAGACCAAATGTAGAGTTCATGTTGCGGATCATGTTTTCTGGGAAGACTGTCAAATTCTTAACGATGTTTCCGAAACGGTTGAGCATGTAGTCAATCAAGATAGTTGTATCTGGTGCGATGATACGCTCAGCTGATGAGTGAGAGATATCACGTTCGTGCCAAAGGGCTACGTTTTCATAAGCTGTTACCATGTGACCACGGATAACACGCGCAAGACCTGTCATATTTTCAGAACCGATTGGGTTACGTTTGTGAGGCATTGCTGAAGATCCTTTTTGACCTTTGGCAAAGAACTCTTCCACTTCACGTTGTTCAGATTTTTGAAGACCACGGATTTCAGTTGCCATACGCTCGATAGAAGTTGCGATGCTAGCAAGAACTGCAAAGTACTCAGCGTGAAGGTCACGAGGAAGGACCTGTGTAGAGATTTCTTGAGCACGGATACCAAGTTTGTCGCAGACGTATTTTTCAACGAATGGTGGGATGTTGGCAAAGTTACCAACCGCACCAGAAATCTTACCAGCCTCCACACCAGCAGCCGCATGCTCGAAACGCTCAATGTTACGTTTCATTTCGCTGTACCAAGTTGCCAATTTAAGACCAAAAGTTGTAGGCTCAGCGTGCACACCGTGCGTACGACCCATCATGATAGTGAACTTGTGTTCTTTCGCTTTGTCAGCGATGATGTTGAGGAAGTTTTCAAGGTCTTTGCGGATGATGTCGTTAGCTTGTTTGTAGAGGTAACCATAGGCAGTATCTACCACGTCAGTAGAAGTCAAACCATAGTGAACCCACTTACGCTCTTCACCAAGCGTTTCAGAAACCGCACGTGTGAAGGCAACGACATCGTGACGTGTTTGCTGCTCAATTTCCAAAATACGGTCGATGTCAAAGTCCGCTTTTTCACGAATCAAAGCCACATCTTCCTTAGGAATTTCTCCCAATTCAGCCCATGCTTCATCGGCCAAGATTTCCACCTCAAGCCAAGCACGGTATTTATTTTCTTCAGTCCAAATGTTCGCCATTTCTGGGCGAGAGTAACGTTCGATCATGTTGTTGTTTCTCCTTTAAATTATCTAAAAAATGCAAATATCAAAAATAAAACTAGAAATACTGCCGTAGCAACTGCCCACTTTAGCCTTTCTTCCTTAGAGGTCTGAGGTTTTTCTGCAGAAGTTACATTTGAATAAAATGTTTCGTTTTCATCTAATTCATCTTCATTATCATCAGAAGATAAACCTAATGCATTTACCCCACACCCAATAAATAATACTAAAAATAACCACTTCATCTATAGCTACCCCTTCAGTAGAGTCTGTCTATATTCGAATGCTTCCGCGTTCTCATTTAATTCTATAGTTAACTCTTCGTGTTTATCCAAAAGTGCCTTAATTTTTTCAAATGGAACCTTGAAGTATTCTTTACGGTTATTTACTTTATTAACCTTATACTCACTTAGTTGATTATGTAATTCAGTCTCTAATGCAAAGGCTTCCTCACTAAAAATCAAAGCATGAACATCAAATTGAAAAGGTACAGACGCACTACTTAATTCCCTGATGCGTTCGAGAGGTTCTAAACGACGAGTAACTCCAATTTTATAAACATCTTCACCAAAAGAACCAATGTTAGAGATTACATATACGTAGCCGGCAGTTGCATGACCTTCACGATAATCAATATCTTCTTCGATTTCATCTAATTCAGATAATTTATCTTGGTACTCAGATAACTGTCTCTGAAGTTCTTCAAACTCTTCACCAGTAGCATTTTTCAAAAGTTCCTCAACCTTAGAAACCATATTTTTAAAGTGAGTTCTATCTTTTTCCAATTGCTTTCGGCGTGCTTTAATTTCAGCCTGAAGTTTTTTGTCCTCACGCTCTTTTGCTCTTTGCTCTCGAAGTAATTCTTTTTCTTCTTGCTTCTGTAGCTCAAACTCAGCAGCTAGACGTAATTCTTCAATTTTCAAATTTAGATAGGGTATCGTAATTTCAATTTGATTACGTGAATACATTCTATTCAGTTGTTGGAATGCTTTCTTCAATGCCTGAATTTTCTTTTCAACATTCGAAACAGAAACTTTTACTAACAAGGCATCCGCTTCACCATTAAAGCCACGAATAGCTGCTTTAATAAGCTGATTCTGCATTGCCCTTCCCTTGCTTTGATTATTATCTAAAAGCATAGGTACTATAATTCTACCAGCCTGACCAGATTTAACTAAGTCTTTCTGCTGTTTTCTCAAATTATCTAAAGCTTCCTTATATTTTGTGCTATCAGAAAACTTATACTGTCTTTCAAAAAATCCAAACTCTTGTAATCCAAGTGTGTCATTAGCTAAGGAAATCTCGTTCTGAATAGCAAATAATTCTGACCGTTTCTGAGATAACTCAGTATTTAACGAGACTATATCGTCTGCTATCTTTATTTGAGCTTTTAAATCTGTCAATTTTGCTTTTTGAATTGCAATCTCTTGATTTAATCTCTGAATTTTATTTTCTAAAGCTTCATCTTTGGGTTTTCCAAAATTAAATATCGCCATTAAGGTCTCCTATTCAAACTCCTCTTTCCCAATCCACACTGATGGATAGTGATCGAGTGTATTCAAATCAGTATCCATCGGCAAATCATAGATAGCTAAATAGTTTTCAGGATATTGAGCAACCAACTCTTCATACTTAGCTCTCACTTTTTCGTGATTGCTACTAGCATACAAGACTTCGACGACTGCTCCAGTCTTATCTTTTTCAACAAATGCGTTGACGATGAGTTGAATCATAAAACCTCCTAAATCGAAATTCCCTTCATATTTGCTTCAAGAATGGGCATTTCAACACCTAATTCCTGACCGGTCTGATAGACACTTTGACAACAATAGAAGATGTCCTGTTTATCATTGTGTAAGGTCATGATTTTTCGTGTCAGCTCATTTTTCGCAAACATGATTTTCATGGCTTTTCCTGCAATCCAAGCGGGAATTTTGTAGGGCAAGAGTTCGGCTTTGTAAAGTTTCAAATTCACACCACGCGCTTCTACAACTTTCAAAGCCTCTCGAATGGCCTTGATAGCCAATGACAATTCCGAAGAACTATTCATCAAGTTCAGAGCCAATTCTTCTGGATTTTCCAGATTTCCTGAACGAGCAGCTGTCGAAGTAACACCCGCATTAATCGCCATGTGAATCCAAATCCACTCGACCATATCATGAGGAACTTCCCACTTCAAATCTGCAGAACTCAGCAAAGTCGTCAAATCAGAATAGTTAGAAATGTGTGCTTTTTGCTCACTTTCGAGCATTAAATGGTCAAACAAGACACCATCCAAATGGTCCTCTTGCATGTGACCTCCAGCTGTTGGAAAGGCCAGAATATAGTCATAATCTCCTGCCCACTCTTGGACATCTTTTCGTGTATTCCAGAAATTGCAGAAGAAAACGAGGGTGCCTTTGATATTATTTTTTCGCAAGGTTTCCACGGCTTCTTTGACAAAACCATGACGAACACTGAGAAAAATAAAATCATATTCCGAATCAGCTTTCGCCACATGAACCTCATAGGTATCATGCTTGTTCTCACCTTTGGAATGATAGCGACCATCTAGCAAATCAACCGAGAGGGATTTGGGAGCATTGTTCCACTTACTGTCTCTAAGGACATGTTCTACTTGATGACCTGCTTTTTGAAAAGCATAGGCATAAGTCGTTCCAATGACTCCGAGTCCTAGGATTGCTATTTTCACCTAAAAATCAATTCCTTTCCCGAACTCAACCACATTGTCTGGATCATTACTAAACAAAGTCACATGACCCATTTTGCGATTGTGCTTCGCTTCTAGTTTACCATACATGTGGAGGTGGGCGCTTGGATTTTCTGTGACATAACGCTCAGCTGCTTCGACGTGTTGGCCGAGGACATTGAGCATGACAGCAGGTGCATGGAGGTGGATTGCTGGTAATGGTGCTCCGAGAACACCTAGAATATGGGTATCAAACTGGGAGAAGTCGCAGGCCTCGATTGAGTAGTGCCCTGAATTGTGTGGGCGTGGGGCGATTTCGTTGACAATGATGTCATCAGATGTCGCAAACATTTCTACACAGAGAGTACCAGAGAGGTTAAGTTGCTCAGCAATCTTCACGGCCATAGCTTTAGCTTTCTCCGCTAGACTATCAGAAATGCGGGCAGGCACGATAGTTTTAGAGAGGATGTTGTTGCGGTGGATATTTTCCTGAACTGGGAAAACCGTCACTTCCTTGCCGTTACCAGACACGATAACCGAAATTTCAAGGTCGAAGTTAACGAACTCTTCCAAGACACACTCAGCTGAGTTAGCAAGGGCATTTGCCTCTTCCAAATCGTCGGCTGATGTGATGACTTTTTGACCATGTCCATCGTAACCGCCTGTCGCAGTCTTGAGAACATATTTTTTAGAAAGGTCAATATCTTCCAAATCAAGGCTAGATGTCACAACCTTGTAAGGAGCAACTGTTACTTTAGCCTTGTTTGAGAGGAAGTCCTTCTCAAAAATACGGTTTTGTGAAATACGAAGCAGGTCTGTCCCTTGCGGGAGCTGACCATCTTTGATAACAGCGTCAAGGCCGTCAGCGTCAACATTTTCAAACTCATAAGTGAGAACATCACAGCGGTCTGCCAACTGACGAAGGGCATCTACATCATCATAGGGTGCCACGATAACCTCAGACACACGAGAAGATGGACAATCTGCTGCTGGATCAAGGGTGATAACCTTGTGGCCCATGTAGATAGCTGAGATAGCCATCATCTGACCGAGCTGGCCACCACCGATGATACCAATGGTTTTAGTTGAGCTCATTTGTAGACTCCTCTGCGATTTTTCCTTGTTCTTCAGCAAAGTTAGCAAGTGCGTCCGCAATGGCCTTGTCTTCTACTGAGAGGAGACGGAGGGCAAAGAGGGCAGCGTTAGTCGCACCAGCTTCACCGATAGCCATAGTTGCAACAGGTACACCACCTGGCATCTGAACGATAGAATAGAGTGAATCCACACCGCTAAGGGCACGCGATTTGACTGGTACACCGATGACTGGAAGGGTTGTTTTGGCAGCAACCATCCCTGGCAAGTGAGCTGCGCCACCCGCACCAGCGATGATGACCTTAATGCCACGGCTACGTGCTTCTTCGGCATGTTTGAACATGAGGTCCGGTGTACGGTGTGCGGAAACAACTTTCTTTTCGTAAGCGACACCGAAGTTGTCGAGGACTTCAGCGGCTTTTTGCATGGTTGCCCAGTCGGATTTTGAGCCCATGATAATGGAAATTACTGGTTTAGTCATAATTTTTCCTTTTTCTTCTTTTGATAATGGTCTTAGGTGGTGGGGACGGAAGCAAACCTTCGGTTTCATTTCTAAACTTTGAGCCTAAGGTCTCAAAGTTTCCCCCGACCAGAACAGTAACTGTTCTGGTCTTTTCACCACGGCGACCATTATCGGATTGGCGACTTCGTCGCCTAAAATAGCATTGATATTCGAAAACTCAAAGAAAATCATAGAGTGACAAGGCAAAGCGACGAAGATAGAACTAAAGTTCATCAAGGAGCTTTAACACAGTCAATCGAAGGTTTTCGAAGAGTTTTATTTATTAGCCTTACTACCGATATCATTTCGATAGAAGAGGCCTTCTGTGTTTTGTTTGTTGAGTTCGTTGTAGATGATGTTTTGGCCGTCTTTGACGGTGTCTGCTGTTGTGACAAGCATGTAGACACGTCCTCCATTTGAGAGGAGGTCTTGGCCATTTTCAGCGAATTTAGCACCGGCATAGTAAGTGATGATGTCGCCCACTGTCTTGGCTGGAAGTTTGACACCCTTCTCATAAGCGAGTGGGTACCCATTTGAGGCTACAACCACGCCTAGTGTCACCCCCTTGTCCGTCCAAGTGATAGCTGGTTCTTTACTATCCAAAATGTCCGTGATATTTTGCGCAAAGTCAGATGTCAAACGAGGCAAGATGATTTGCGTTTCAGGATCACCGAAACGTGAATTGAACTCGATGACTTTAGGTCCGTCAGCTGTCAAGATAAGTCCCGCGTAAAGGACACCAGTGTAAGGACGACCTTCTTTGATCATGCCTTCAAGAACTGGCTTGACAATAGTGTCAACTGCTGTGTCAACCACGCTCTGTGGCAAGTGAGGAACTGGCGCATAGGCACCCATCCCACCAGTGTTAGGACCCTTGTCGCCATCATATGCGCGTTTGTGGTCCTGAGCCGTTGGCATGATGTAGAACTTGTCCCCATTGACAAAGGCAAAGAGAGAGAACTCTTCCCCGTCAAGGAATTCCTCGATGACCACACGCGCACCTGAATCACCGAATTTATTGTCTAAAAGCATCTCGTGAGCAGCTTCGACGGCTTGCTCAACCGTTTCAGCAACGACGACACCTTTACCTAGGGCTAAGCCGTCTGCTTTGACGACGATTGGAGCGCCTTTTTCCTCGATGTAGGCCTTGGCTTTCTCGAAATCTGAAAATGTGCCATAGGCTGCTGTCGGAACGTCGTACTTGACCATGATTTCCTTAGCAAAATCCTTAGACCACTCAAGCTCAGCCGCAGCCTTGGTAGGACCAAATGCCTTCAGACCGGCTGCATTGAAATCATCCACGATACCAGCTGCAAGGGCATCATCTGGACCGATAAAGGTCCAAGCAATATCGTTCGCTTTTGCGAAGTCAATCAGCTTAGAATGTTCGGAAATTCCGATATTGATCAAATCAAGACCGTCCAGTGTCATCCCGTCATTACCAGGAGCCACGAAAACTTGCTCAACGTCCTTAGACTCCAATAATTTCTTGGCAATCGCATGTTCACGACCACCAGAACCAACAACCAAAAGTTTCATTTGAAAGATACCTCAATATCAAATAAGACTAGGGGCAAATGCCCGTTAACGACAATCATTCGGAAAAATTAGCAATTTTCACGAATTATACATAACCATTATAACATATTTGTTCGGAGATATGGGTGTGTATCCAAATTTGGACATAAAAAAGGCGGCCACTTGGACCGCCTCTTGGGAGATTATGAAAATGAAAAAAGTTATTTAGGATTGATGATAGTATATCCTGAGCAGCTTAAGGGAGGCTTAAACTCACTATTTTATAATAACTTGATATACCTTCTTTAGAACTAAAACCTTATTACCTCCAAAAATTCCATTGCTAGTCAATGATTTGAAACCATCCTCTTTGCGACAATTACGTTAGATAGTGTGCCTTTATAACTTGTAAGTCATATTCATCCTTAACCTCCTCAAGGAATATCATATTATCAGTCTGGTACTATGCTACACCCTCTAACACCTAAATCTACTTAATAGGATTTATTTGAATATCTCGTCTTCGTCATCACCAGTATTTACCCAGTTGAAACAATCAGAGCCCAAAAATAAACTAAACAATTTACTCTTATCTCGATGATTTGCCTTCTCCAACAAGTCAGAATTTTAATGTATATATTTTTTGAAAAAAAGATAAATTTTTCTATTTTCTCAAAAAAACTGCGAATAGGTAGGTGGAGGTTAAAATGAAGAAAAAATTACTTAATTGTCTTTTACCGCTAGCTTGTCTAGCGACTGTATCGGTTTCGTGTGGTTCCTCTGCACAGGCGGCTGTTCTCGGAGATGACTATCCTTCCTCTTGGAAATATGGTGGCTTCGGCGTAGATCCTTGGACCATGTACTGGCGTCAGTGTACATCCTTTGCAGCCTATCGACTCAGTAATACCAATGGTTTCAACCTACCTGCAGGCTATGGAAACGCTATCACTTGGGGCAGCATCGCACGTTCCAATGGTTACCGTGTTGACATGAATCCTGCCGTCGGTAGCATTGCCTGGTTCTCAGCTGGTGTCAATGGGGCCGGTCACATGGGACATGTGGCTTGGGTTGCTGATGTTCAAGGCGATCAGGTCACTATTGAGGAGTACAACTACGATGTGGGACAAGGACCTGAGAAATACCACAAACGTACCTTCCATAAGAGTCAAGTATCTGGCTATATCCATTTTAAAGACCTCGAACCAGGAGCTCAAAATGGAAATTCTACTAACTCTTCTATCAAAGTTGGTGATACAGTGCGCTTCACAGGAACATTCCGTGTCACGTCTGTGTCAGGAAATACCATCACCAGCCAAGATTTAGCTGGAGGTACACCAACCAAACACAATGTCGTTGATCCTGGACCCGTTCTTGAAGTTGATGGTCAAGGCAATCCAACTTCAGACCAGTACCTCAATCCTGGTGAGACCTTTACTATTCCAGGTAACTTCAAGGTGCTAGCGATTGACCCACCTAGCGATGGCGTCCTCGTCCAAATCGGAAATCGCAAGACTTGGGTAACCCAGTCTGTCCTTGAAAAGGTTTAAATCTATTGAACAATCGTGAGAACGGTTGTTTTTTTGATACTCTGAAATAAAAAAGCCCAGCGGGTGCTGAGCTCTTAGGAGATTTATGAAAAAGAAAAGTTTTTTAGGATGGTATTAGTATAACTTGGGTAGCTTAAAGGAAACTTAAGGGATTTACAAAACATCCAATTTCTTGGATGCTTTGTAAATTCTTAATGACGGAAATGACGAACTTCTGTAAAGATCATTGTCAAACCATGTTTATCAGCCGCCTCGATTGACTCTTGGTCACGTACTGATCCACCCGGTTGGATGATTGCTTTAATACCTGCTTTAGCGATTTCTTCCACGTTATCTGCAAATGGGAAGAAGGCATCTGAAGCAAGAACAGCACCATCAAGACGGTCTTTAGCTTGGTCAATGGCGATACGAACTGAAGCCACACGGTTGGTTTGACCTGGGCCAACACCAAGTGTCATGTGGTCGTTAGTCACAATGATACCGTTTGATTTGACGTACTTGATAGCTTTCCAAGCAAACTCAAGAGCTGTCGTTTCTGTCTCAGTTGGTTGGCGTTTAGTAACCACTTGCCAGTCAGCTGGACTTTCTTTAACAACGTCTTGGTTTTGAACGAGGAGACCACCAACAACACCAGTGTATTCTGCTTCCACTTCGCTAGCATCTTGAGCGTCAAATGGCAACTCAAGGATACGCAAGTTTTTCTTCTTAGTTGTCAAGATTTCAAGCGCTTCGTCTGTGTAGCTTGGTGCAATGATGATTTCAAGGAAGACACCATGCATTTTCTTAGCTGTCGCAGCGTCAACTTCACGGTTGAGGACTACGATTCCACCAAAGATTGATACTGGGTCAGCTTCATAAGCATAGTCCCAAGCTGTTTCGATGTCGTCAGCTTGACCGATACCACATGGGTTCATGTGTTTGAGAGCCACAACTGTTGGACGGTCTTTGAAATCACGGATGATACGGATAGCGGCATCAGCATCACGGATATTGTTGAATGACAATTCTTTACCGTTAAGTTGTTTAGCTGAAGCAATTGAGTAAGCTGTTGGCAAACCTTTTTGGTAGAAGTCTGCGTCTTGTTGAGGGTTTTCACCGTAACGCATTGGTTGCTTAAGGTCATAAGTCAAAGTGAGTTTTTCAGGTTTTGTTTCACCCACTTGAGCTGTGAAGTATTCTGCAATCAAAGCGTCGTATGAAGCTGTATGACGGTATACTTTTGCTGCCAAACGTTGGCGAGTTTCGTAGCTTGTTTCGCCGTTCGCTGACAATTCGTCAAGAACAACAGCATAGTCAGCAGGGTCTACCACAACTGTTACGCTAGAGTGGTTTTTAGCTGCTGAACGAAGCATAGACGGACCACCAATATCGATATTTTCAACCGCATCAGCGTAAGTCACGTCTGGTTTAAGAATCGTTTCCTTGAATGGGTAAAGGTTTACCACAACAAGGTCGATAAGTTCGATATTATTGTCCTTGGCCGCTTGAAGGTGGCTATCGAGGTCACGACGAGCGAGGAGACCACCGTGGATATTTGGGTGGAGAGTCTTCACACGACCGTCCATCATTTCTGGGAAACCAGTCACATCGTCGATGGCGATAGTGTCTACCCCAGCATTGTCAAGGGCGACTTTAGTACCACCTGTTGAGATGATGTCCCAACCTAGTTTTTTGAGTTCTTGGGCAAATTCAACAATGCCCGCTTTGTCTGAGACTGAAATAAGTGCTTGTTTAGTCATTTTCTTTCTTTTCCTTTTTTTAAAAAAGTTCTTTATCTGCTACAGTCGAAAATTATCTTTCAGCTCTAGGGCTTTCTTATTTTCGTGCAACTCCCAAACTATCCAACACTTCTGGATAGAGCTTGTACTCTGTTTCGTGGATGCGAGTTTCGAAAGTATCAAGGGTATCACCTTCAAGGCGTGGCACACGGACTTGTTTGATGACCTTACCGGTATCAACGCCAGAATCCACCCAATGAATGGTCACACCAGACCGGTCAACACCTGCATTCCAAGCATCCTCAATACCATGAGCACCTGGAAATTCAGGGAGATATGCCGGGTGAATATTGATGATACGGCCCTCATAAGCTGCCAGCAAGGTTGGACCGACGATTTTCATATAACCGGCCAAGCAAACCAAATCTATCTGGTGTTCATCCAAGAGTTTGACGATAGCTTCTTCATAATCCACTTTATTGTCAAATTCCTTGAGTTCAAAGGCATGGCTCACCACGCCAAGGTTTTTGGCCCGTTCTAAGACATAGGCATCACGGTGATCGGAAAAAACAAATTCTACCGGAAATTGTTCAGCAATCACCTGAAAGTTTGAGCCATTGCCAGAGGCAAAAACAGCAATTTTCATATTCGATATAAAGGGACGTTTCGGCTAGCCGAACAGTTTCGTAGAAAAATAGGAAATCATTTTGTGTGCAAGCACCCAGCAATGATTTCTCTTTTTTCCTAGAAAATGAGTCCCGTGTTCAGTTAGGCTTGCTAACTAAACACTCCTTTCTACAATTTCTCCGTATAAAATGGTGATTTCACCATTATTTTATCACCACACTTGCGCCATCTTTCTTCACAATACGACCAATTTCATAAACAGGTTCGTCAAGAAGTTCTTTGACACGTTCAACATTTTCTGGTTTAACCGCAAGCATGAGACCAATACCCATGTTGAAGATTTCAAACATTTCTTCATGTTTGATTTCACCATATTTTTCAAGGGCTTTGAAAATTGGAAGAACTGGCACTTTGCTTTCATCAATTTCAGCAGCCAAGTCATCTGAGAACATACGTGGTACATTTTCGATGAAACCACCACCTGTGATGTGAGCAATACCGTTAACCAATTCTTCTTTGATGAGTGGCAAAGCTGCTTTGACGTAGATACGAGTTGGTTCAAGAAGAACGTCTTTAAGTTTTTTGCCTTCAAGTTCTGGAAGAACTTCTTCACCTGTGTAATCAGCAAAGACACGACGCACGAGTGAGTAACCATTTGAATGGATACCACTTGAAGCAAGTCCAAGAAGCACGTCACCTTCAGCTACTTTTGAGCCGTCGATGATTTGAGATTTTTCTGCGATACCTACCGCGAAACCTGCCAAATCATAGTCGTCTTCACCATACATACCAGGCATTTCAGCAGTTTCACCACCAATAAGGGCTGCACCAGCTTGCACACAACCTTCAGCAACACCAGCAACGACCTGCTCCAATTTAGCTGGTTCATTTTTACCAGTTGCTACGTAGTCAAGGAAGTAAAGGGGCTCAGCACCTGCGGCGATGATATCGTTAACACACATAGCAACACAGTCTTGACCGATAGTATCGTGTTTGTCGTACTTAATAGCAAGCATGAGTTTAGTACCGACACCATCTGTACCTGAGATCAAAACAGGCTCTTTGACACCTGTTTTTGAAAGGTCGAACATACCACCGAAGCCACCGAGAGCTCCCATGACACCTGCACGCTCTGTACGAGCAACGTGTTTTTTGATACGTTCAACAACTTCATAACCTGCTTCAACATCCACACCCGATTGAGCGTAAGCATTTTTATTTGTCATTTTATTTATTCCTTTTCTTTTTTCGAGAAAGAGTGCGACGTATTTTTAGATGAACCATCTTTTTATCTAAAAATACTAGTCAGGTCTCTAGCTTTGACCCCATAGGGCAAAGTGTCTACTGACAAATGCTTTAGCTTTTAGTCAGTAGTGAGACGTGGAGCGTAAGCATTTTTAGACATAATTTTTTCCTCTTTTTTCTTCTGCACTGCTCTTAATAGAAAGAAGTGTGTTCTTTCAAACTTTCCAAATAGCGTTCTTCGTAGTCATACAATGGTGTTGGATATTTACCATCAAAGTAAGCCACACAAAGGCCACCGTTTGGTGCATCTGTGTCAATTCCAATAGAATCAATCAATCCATCAATAGACAAGTAAGTCAAGCTATCCGCTCCAATGATTTCGCGTGTTTCCTCAACTGTATGATTGGCCGCAATCAATTCCTTACGTGTTTGAATATCGATACCGTAGAAACATGGGTAGGCAAGGGCTGGGCTACCGATTGCTACGTGGACCTCTGTTGCTCCTGCTTCTTTTAGCAAATTAACGATACGACGTGATGTTGTCCCACGTACAATAGAGTCGTCAATCATAACCACACGTTTTCCTTTAACAACACCTGATACGGCAGAGAGCTTCATACGAACCCCTTGCTCACGCAATTCTTGTGTTGGTTGGATAAAGGTACGTTGGGTGTATTGGTTTTTAATCAAGCCCATTTCATTTGGCAAGCCTGATTCTTCCGCAAATCCCATGGCTGCGCTAAGTGATGAATTAGGCACACCAACGACAATATCTGCTTCATGTTTGAACTCACGTGCCAATTGAGCACCCATACGTTTACGAGCTGTATGGACATTGACCCCTTGGATATTTGAATCAGGACGGGCAAAGTAGATATACTCCATCGAACAAACAGCCAATTGCGTATCCGTTGTATAGGTATCGTAAGTGATGCCATTATCATCGATGATAACAACCTCACCTGGATTTACATCCCGAATCCATTCTGCACCAACACCCTCAAAGGCACATGTTTCAGATGAAACCACGATAGCACCATTGCTCATCTTACCAAGAGAAAGGGGACGGAAGCCATTTGGATCCAAAGCTGCAATAAGCTTGTCCTCAATCATAAGAAGATAAGCAAATCCACCTTTAACAGTGCTCAGAGCTTCTTTTACTTTACCCATGAATGATGGGTTGTGGCTACGGCGAATCAAGTGAGCTAAGATTTCTGAGTCAGAAGTTGAGTTTAAGATAGCTCCATTTTTCTCCAACTCATGTCTTAGTGACTCTGCATTAGTCAAATTCCCATTATGAGCAAGACCAAGCTGTCCATCGTGAAACTTAAACATGAATGGTTGAATATTGTCTACAGAAGCTTCACCAGCAGTCGCATAACGAACATGACCGATAGCAGCCGTTCCAGTTAGCTTATCCAAGTTGGCTGGATCACGGAAAACTTCTGAGAGAAGCCCCATATCACGATGACGCTTCAATTGACCCGCATCATTTGAGAGAATTCCTGCTCCCTCTTGACCACGGTGTTGGAGACTGTGAAGTCCGAAATAAGTTAATTTGGCAGCATCCGGGTGACCCCAGATACCAAAAACACCACATTCTTCATTAAGAGATTTAACTTCGTATGTCATTTTTTATACCTTTTATTTTTGATATTTTCCTAATGTTATGCAAACGAAAAACTGTTCCTAGCCGCTCATTTCACTAATGTGAACTCAAGTTTTCAAGCTCTTTAAAACTACTGCTACATTGAAAAATATCATTACTGAGTGCACTTGGCACTCTATTATTTTCCAGTAAAGTATTTAACCGCTGACGCAAAGAGGTGTTGGTCTTTATTTCCTGGAATATTTTGGAAGAGACCGTCTTCGAAACGTTCTGAGTGACCCATCTTACCAATAATTTGACCGTTCTTACTTGTGATACCTTCGATAGCATTCACAGATCCGTTAGGATTGTATTTAGAATCCATGCTTGGTTTACCTTCGAAGTCAACATATTGGGTAAAGATTTGACCATTGTCACGAAGCTCTGCAAAGTCCTCATCTGTCACGACAAATTTACCTTCACCGTGTGATACTGGGATGGCATGGATGTCACCAACTTCTACTCCGGCAAGCCATGGTGAGTTAGTGTTGGCAATACGTGTTTCAACCATCTTAGCCACGTGTTGGTTGGCATCATTGTAGAAGAGGGTTGGACTCGTGCTGCTTGCATCTTCAAAGTTACCGTATGGAAGAAGACCTGATTTAACAAGGGCTTGGAATCCGTTACAGATGCCAATAATCAAACCACCACGTTCGATGAAGCTATCAATGGCTGCACGTACTTTTTCATTGAGCAAGATGTTAACGATAAATTTAGCTGATCCATCTGGTTCATCCGCTGCTGAGAAGCCACCTGCAAAGAAGATAATGTTAGCTTTTTCGATATTGTCAACCATAGTGTCAACAGACTTGACAATAGCTTCTTCATTAAGTGTTACAAATGGTACCAAGTTAACTTTTGCACCTTCTTTTTCAAAGGCCTTAGCTGAATCGTACTCAGAGTTAGTACCTGGGAATACTGGAATGTAAACTACTGGTGTCTCAACTGTTTCTTTAGCTTTGATCACAGCATCTGATGCCACAGCTGGCACTTCTTCCAACTCAGTTGCTTGTGCAAATTCCGTTGGGTAAACTTCTTCCAATTTACCTTGGAAGGCACTGTCAAGTTTGTGTCCATCAAGCGTTACATCATTGACAGTTAGTGTAAAGTCAGCTACTGTTTGTCCAATCTTGGCAACACCTGAAATCTCTTCCGGAGATGTGAAGACGAATCCACCCAATTGAGCTGTCAAGGCAGTCTCAAGATTTTCAAGGGTTACAGTGGCACCAATATGGTTACCAAATGTTGCAAGGGCAAGAGCTTCAACGACACCACCATATTTGACAGCTGATGCAGATGTGACTTTATGGTCACCTTGGATGGCTTCAAATTGAGCAAAGTTAGACTTGATAAGATTGAAGTCAATTTCTTGTGCCAAAGCTTGACCAGGAATGTAGTAAATATTTTCACCAGCAGCTTTGAATTCTGGAGAAAGAACCTTACGGCTATCTGCAGTTGTTACCCCAAAAGCAACCAAGGTTGGTGGTACTGTCAATTCTTCAAAGGTACCAGACATAGAGTCTTTACCACCGATAGATGGCAAACCAAGTTGAATCTGAGCTTCGATTGATCCAAGGAGAGCTGATACTGGTTGACCAAAGCGCTCCGCTTGTTTATCCATACGCTCGAAGTATTCCTGATAAGAGAAGCGAGCCTTAGACCAGTTTGCACCAGCAGCAACCAAACGAGCTGTTGCTTCGATTACTGCATAGGCAGCGCCATGATATGGAGACCATTCTGCTACATAAGGGTTGAATCCTTGCGCCATAACAGAAGCAGTTGTTGTCACGCCATGTTGGACTGGCAATTTCTGTACAGAAGCTTCCGTTGGTGTGATTTGGTAGCGACCACCGAGTGGATGATTGACTGTTGAACGACCAACTGAACTATCAAAGATGGTTTGTAAACCTTTTTGACTGGCATGGTTAAGGTCAGCCAAGACTTCAAGAGTATCAGCTTCAAGGGTTTCAGCAGATGTTTGACGTTCTTCTGGAAGCTTGACATCCTTGTCAACCACCTTAGCATCTACAACCACACGTACACCGTTTGTATCAAGGAAACGACGTTCCAAATCAACGATGGTTTCACCATTCCAGTGCATGACAAGATTTGGTTTTTCAGTCACTGTCGCAACAACAACAGCATCAATATTTTCTTTGTTACATTCAGCAACGAAGGCATCTACATCTTCTGGACGAACCACTACGGCCATACGTTCTTGAGATTCAGAGATGGCAATTTCTGTACCGTTCAAACCTTGGTATTTCAATGGCACTTTGTCTAGATCAATTTCAAGACCATCTGCCAATTCACCAATAGCCACACAGACACCACCAGCACCAAAGTCATTTGATTTCTTGATAAGACGTGTCACATCCCCATTACGGAAAAGACGTTGAATCTTACGTTCTTCGATGGCATTCCCTTTTTGAACTTCAGCACCAGCTGTTTCAACAGATTCAACCGTTTGAACTTTAGAAGAACCTGTCGCACCACCGACACCGTCACGTCCAGTCTTACCACCAAGCAAGATAATCACATCACCTGCTTCAGGTTTTTCACGGACAACATTTTCTTTAGGAGCCGCACCGACAACTGCACCTAGCTCCATACGCTTAGCAACGAAACCTGGGTGGAAGTATTCACGAACATAAGTTGTTGCCAAACCAATTTGGTTACCGTATGAAGAATAACCGTGTGCCGCTGTTTTAGAAATCACTTGTTGTGGCAATTTACCAGCGCGAGTTTCGGCAATTGGTGTTGTAATATCACCAGCACCTGAGATACGCATAGCTTGGTATACGTATGAACGCCCTGACAATGGATCACGAATGGCACCACCGATACAAGTAGCCGCTCCACCAAATGGTTCGATTTCAGTTGGGTGGTTGTGGGTTTCATTCTTGAACATGAGAAGCCATGGTTCTTTCACACCATTGACATCCACTTCAATTTCAACTGAGCAGGCATTAATTTCATCAGACACTTCCATGTCATCCAAACGACCATTAGCACGCTCATAACGGCCAAAAATAGTCGCCATATCCATCAAGGTTTGAGGCTTTTCTGTACGTCCCAACTCATCACGCATGGCAATATACTTGTCATAAGTCGCTTGCAATTGTTTTTCAAATTTAGAAGCTGAGAAGTCAATGTTTTTCAACTCAGTCTCGAAAGTTGTATGACGGCAGTGGTCAGACCAGTAAGTATCCAAAACCTTCAACTCAGTCTCAGTTGGTACACGTCCAATGGATTTGAAGTAATCTTGAATGAAGAGAAGGTCATCCACTTCCATTGCCAATCCTTGCTCAGCCTTATACTTAGCAAAATCTTCTGCCGTATAAGTTTCAAAGAAATCCAAGCTTGGAATGGTCTTGTCAGACTCAGAGAAATCCTGTTTAGCAATACCAACAGTGATATCTTTGAAACGAGAATCCACTGGGTTCAAAAGGTAGTTTTTGACAGCCTCCAACTCATTCGCATCAATATCCTTGTTAACCAAGTACAATTGTGCTGTGTTCACTGTTACATCATTTGAACTACCAAGCAAAAGCAAAGCTTCTTGTGAAGATGCCGCACGTTGGTCAAATTGACCAGGCAAACTTTCGATAGCAAAGAAAGCATACTTCTCAAGATCAGCCTTAACCGCAGCCTCGTCCAAAACAGTATCAGTCACTTGCTCAGAGAAGATGTGTTTTTCCGCACGCGCAAACAAGTCCTCTGCCAAATTAAAGACATCGTAAACCTGAACAATACGAAGATCATTCAAAGTTTTCAACTGAAGATTATGCTTTAATTCTTTTACTAAAGACTGAGATTTTACACGAAAATCAGCTTTTTTCTCAACGAAAATACGTTTATCCATTTTATTTCCTTTATCTATTTCTACTTAAAGATTGTAGTGAAGACCAAGCATTCTATTTGTGAAAGGCTACTTCAATCCTTGCAATTTTTCCAATACAACTTCATAAACATCTGTCAAGCTACCAAGATCACGACGGAAGACATCCTTGTCCATATGGTGCCCTTCAGCATCCCAAAGGCGGCAGTTATCTGGTGAGAATTCATCTGCCAAGATAATCTTGCCATCCTTATCAAAACCAAATTCCAATTTGAAGTCAATCAAGCGAAGACCAATTTGTGCAAACCAATCTTTTAGTAATTCATTGATACGACGCGTTTCTTCCTTGATATAAGCAATTTGTTCATCATTGGCAATATCCAAGAACTTCACATGCTCATCATTGATGAATGGGTCATCCAAATCATCATTCTTGTAGTAAAATTCAACGATTGGAGTTTTCAAGTCCAAACCTTCTTCAACGCCAAAACGTTTAGAGAAAGAACCCGCAGTCACATTACGAAGAACAACCTCCAAAGGAATGATAGTAACTTTCTTGTTAAGTTGTTCGGTATCAGAAATACGTTCGATAAAGTGAGTAGCTACACCCGCAGCATTCAATTTTTCAAAAATAAGAGACGAAATCTGATTATTTAGCACACCTTTTCCCTTAATAGTCTCCTTACGAGCACCATTAAGCATGGTTGCCTGGTCCTTATAGACCGACTTAATCACATTTTCGTCTTCTGTACTATAAATATCTTTAGCTTTCCCAGTATAAATCAGTTGGTTTGACATGGAATTGTTCGCCTTTCAAGTTTATTCGTCTTAATTATACCACACCAGAATCCAAAAACCAACATATAGCAAACTTTATTACTTAGGTAAAAAAAAACGTTCGTGTTTTAGTTCTTTTTTAGAGTTTCTTAATAAATAATGTATAGAAAAAAGGAGTGTGACAGAACTAAATCCATATAACATTTAGTTTCTTGCCTCACTCCAACAAAAATAACAATCGTATAGTAAATAACTATTATATTATTACGTCTAGCTTTCTTATTCTTTATTCAATTCCTCAGACAAATAGTCCAACAAATCAGCTACCTTAACCATATGGTCAATAGTATCATCGGAAATCTCAAGGTCGAACTCATCCTCCAAATTAATAATGAATTCCATAAGCTCTATTGAATCCACACCCAAGTCATCTAATTTGGTAGCTTCGGTTAAAACAATGTCCTCTTTACCCATCTGCTCTTGAATTACGAGCTGCATTTTCTGAAGAATTTCTACTCTACTCATCAGTTAGCCTCCTCTTTCGGACTAAAGGCTTCAACTAGCTGCTCAACAACCTTAGTATCAAGCATCGTACGAACCTGCTTAATAGTGTAGTAAACCGCCTTAGCATCACTAGATCCATGACATTTTACTACGGGAGCTTTAAGACCAAAGAGAACCGCACCTCCAGCGCTAGAGTAATCCATAGTCTCTTTCATCCCTTTTAGGCTGTCTTTCAATAGGAAGGCACCTAACTTAGCTTTAAGACCACCATTCATGATAGCTGACTTAAGGGTCTTCATAGCACCAAGTCCCGTTCCTTCGATTGCCTTAAGAACTGCATTTCCGGTGAAACCATCAGCTACGACCACATCAGCAGCTCCAGACATAATTTCACGCGCCTCAACATTACCAACAAAGTTAATACTTGGCTCCTTAGATAAGAGCTCAAAAGCCTCCTTACGAAGACTATCCCCCTTTGTTTCCTCAGTCCCATTATTAAGGAGACCTACACGAGGGTTGGCAATTCCACGCACATTTTTAGCATAGAAAGATCCTAAAATAGCATATTGATGCAAATGACTAGCTGTATTTTCCGCATTAGCACCCAAATCAAGCATATCAAAGGGTTGACCAGTAAAACTTGGCATTGTTGACATAAGACCTGGACGCTCAACTCCCTTAATACGTCCGACCACAAAGAGACCTGCAGCCAGAAGGGCACCTGTATTTCCCGCAGAAATCACTGCACCTGCTTTTTTCTCCTTAACAGCCTGTGCACCTAAGACCATTGAAGCTTTTTTCTTCTTACGAATGGCTTTAGCTGGCTCATCATCCGAATTTATCTTTTCATCAGTATGCACAATGCTCACACGTTCATTCGCTGTCAAATAGGTCTTAATTTTAGCTTCATCACCATAAAGCTGGATTTCAATATCTTTGAAATCTGCTATAGCTTGGTTGACACCCTCTACAATTGCTTGTGGCGCATTATCGCCACCCATAGCATCTACTGCAATTACATGCATAGCATTCTCCCTCTTGTCCTCTGCCATAAAACATAAACTCAGATTTCTATCAATAAAATATTATGTAACTAAAATAGACTAGTTCACTGTTTCTAGCAGAGTCTTTCAGCTTATTATCTTCTTATTATAGCACGAACTGACTTGCATTTTAACCCCTGAGACTGAAAACCATTACTTTCCTGTTTCACGTGAAACAAAAAGAAGATAATGTCTAGTCAGCACTATCTTCTTTATTCATAATATGACCCCAAGAATTTAGATTATCAATAAACTTCTTACTTTTAAGATGTATTCCAACATAATTATCATAGAGGTCATCAATAAAATGTCGTAGCTTTCGTTTCATGTCATCCTTAACAGATATGCTTCTCAATTCCTCAAAAGAAAGCCCCTGAAAACGATCTAAAAGATAAGGTACATTAGGATCCAAGTGACTACGCCTTTCATCCTCTACATAGTGATTTGGACAAAGTAGCCCCGAGAACTTATACGAAAAATCAAAAGGAAGCCCCACACGATGGCAAAAGACACACTCGTGAAAATTCAATCGTACACCGAAACGGTCTAAAACCTGAATCTCAAAGATATTAGTCAAGATTTCATAATCCAAGCCTTCTTCCATTAATTCAAGCGTCTTCTCCAAGAATGCAAATAATTGCGCATCTGCCACACCGTCAGCAATAGCAGCATCCGTCAGAGCAGCTAAATAAGTCGCATAAGACAGCTTGAAAATATCGCTTGTAATTTCCTTAAAGGATTCTGCTTGGCTATAATCCTCTATGAAAGATAAGCCCTCATCATTTACAGTCATCATGAATTCAGCGATGGTTAAAGGTTGAATCACAGCACTTAATTTACCTGACCCACCACCTCTAACAAAAAACATCCGTTTCCCAGCTTGCTCGGTAAAAATCTTAACTAGCTTATCGTTCTCACGATAATTACGATTGAAGAGGACAAGTCCTCTACTCTCAAGCTTCTGCATGTTCTTCCATAAACTCTTTCAAACGAGTCATAGCTGTTTCAATAGTATCCATGCTAGCTGCATACGACAAACGAACATAGCCTTCGCCATACTTCCCAAAAGCAACCCCTGGGATAATCGCAATAGCTTTTTCACGAGCAAAGTCTTGACAGAACTTAAAGGAATCTTGAGTATAGCCTTCTGGAATCTTAGCAAAGATGTAGAAAGCACCATCAGGTTTAATAATTTTGAAACCAAGTTCAGTCATTTTTTCAAGAATATAATCACGACGCTTCAAATACTCAACTTTCATTGGTTGGGCATCATCTTTACCAGCAGATAAGGCTTCAATAGCTGCAAATTGTGCCATAGTAGCTGCAGCTGTTACCAAATACTGGTGACTCTTAATCAACTGAGCCGTCAAGACTGCAGGTGCAAAAATCAAACCAATACGCCAGCCCGTCATCGCATGAGATTTAGACAAACCATTAATCAAAATCGTTTGTTCTGGCAAATACTCAGCAATAGATACATGTTGGTCCACATAAGTTAGCTCAGAGTAAACTTCATCGCTAACAACAAAAATATCGTATTTTTTCAGAACTTCAGCCAAATCTTTAATCTGTTGACGTGAGTAAGTCACACCTGTTGGGTTAGTTGGGTAGTTAAGTAAAACAGCTTTAAGCTTATCCCCTTGCTCTAGAATCGCCTTTTCCAACATTTCTGGAGTCAAAACAAAATCATTAGCAGTTGTATCAATTTCAACAATTTCAGCACCAACTAGATTTGCAATCGGCTCATATCCAGGATAGGCTGGTGCAGGTAAAAGAATCGTATCTCCTGGCTCCAAAATAGCAGTCAAAGTTGCAGAAAGGGCTTCTGTAGCTCCAATAGTCACCAAGATTTCATTATCTGGGTCATAAGTAAGATTATATTTTTCCTTAACAAAATCTGCCGCAGCTTGACGCAAAGCAGGAAGTCCTGCCATACCTGTATAGTGAGACTGGTTAGCATCGATAGCAGCTTTAGCTGCTTCTTTCACATGATCTGGAGTCGTAAAATCAGGTTCACCAAGTGTCAACTTTTTGATACCTGGTACATCTGAAATTGATTGGTCAAACTGACGAATCATCGAAACTTCAATCTTATCTAAATTTTTATTAAAACGTTGTGTTAAATCCATCACTGTCACCTCTTTGCAATTATGCCTTACATTATATCAAAAACTCAAACGCATTTAAACACCAAAAAAAGCTAGCCTAGGCTAGCTTTAGTCTATTTATGGCCCATTTCAAACAAAGGTGACAATGGACGTTTTTCATGAATACGAATAATTGCCTCTGAAATCAAATCAGCAATTGAAATTTGTTCAATCTTATCAATCAAACGTTCTTCTGGAAGATAAATCGTGTCCAATACGACAAGCTTCTCAATAGCAGATTTTTGAATATTATCAAGTGCTGGACCTGACAATACAGGGTGAGTACATGAGGCATAGACATGAGTCGCACCAGCTTCAGCAAGCGCATCCGCCGCATGACAGATGGTACCCGCAGTATCAATCATATCATCAATCAAAATACATGTTTTACCTTCAACGTTACCAATGATATTCATAACCTCAGAAGTGTTCATTTTATCAACACTACGACGTTTATCAATGATTGCGATTGGTGTTTTCAAACATTGAGCAAGTTTTCGTGCACGAGTCACACCACCATGGTCTGGAGAAACAACAACAACATCATCTCCAGTAAGACCAGCACGATCAAAGTAATCTGCGATAAGTGGAGCACCCATCAAATGGTCTACAGGAATATCAAAGAATCCTTGAATTTGAGAAGCATGGAGGTCAACTGTCAAAAGTCGATCAACACCTGCAACCTCAAGCATATTAGCAACCAATTTAGATGTGATTGGCTCACGTGAACGTGCCTTACGGTCTTGACGTGCATAACCATAATAAGGCATAACAACACTGATTGTTTCTGCACTTGCACGTTTTAGCGCATCAACCATAATCAAAATTTCCATCAAGTTATCATTTACAGGAGAGCTTGTAGATTGAAGAATAAAAACGTGATGACCACGGATAGATTCTTCAATATTAACTTGAATCTCACCATCTGAAAATTCACGAACACTTGATTTTCCGAGTTCAATACCCATTTTATCAGCAACTTTTGCTGCTAATTCCTGGTTAGACGATAAAGCAAACAACTTCAAATTCGTATAAGACATGATTTCCTCCAAAATATCTACTAAACCATTCTACCTTTTTTTAGATTGATTTTCAATGCAAAATAAATGGTGTCACAGTAACTTAACAAGACTAAAAAGATTTAACCTTAACCTCGACATTTTCCCGTCTAAAAGTAATTCCAGAAAGTAAAGACATTTTGCTATAAAATAAAAACGATTCGAGAAAATTCGAATCGCCTTCTTGTAGTCATTATGGGTAAATATAGTATACAGAACCACCATGAGCTGAAGATGTTGGATCAAATGTACCACGGTAGTTACCGATTGACATGTTACCAGCATAGTTTGATTCCATAACTTGAATTGAATTTGCACCTGATGCTGATGTTACGTAAGCTACGTGACCATAACCACCACCATCATTTGGCCAAACCGCAATTGCTCCGGCTACAGGAGTTGTACCAACTGAGTGGCCAGCTGCTTGTGCGCTAGCAATCCAGTTTTTAGCATTACCCCAGTAATTACCAACCCATGAAGCTAATGATTTAGCACCCCAAGTACATTGACCAACAGGATATGTATTAGGAGTTGAGGCAGCTGATACTTTAGGTGTTTCAGCTGCTGGAGCTGGTGCTTCTGAAGCTGCAGGTGCTTGACTTGCTGGTGCTTCTGAAGTTGCTGCAGGTGCTTCGCTAGCAGGAGCTGGTGCTTCTGAAGCTGCTGGAGCAGCTGATTCTGGTTGTGCTTCAGACTCTTGTGTTGCTTCAGATGTTGCTGGAGCAGCAGGCTCTTGTTGTGCCTCTGAGGCAGCTGATTCTGGTTGTGCTTCAGGCTCTTGTGTTGCTTCTGAAGTTGCAACAGTTGGCTCTTGAGTAGTTTCTGAAGTTTCTGATGAAACAGGTTCTTGTACTGCTTCTGAGGCTGTTGCTGTTTCTGAAACAGTAGCTTCTGAAGGTTGAGCTACAGCTTCTGAAGTTGCTGCCGCCTCTGATTGAGCTACAAATGCTGCCGCTTCTGAAGATGCTACTGCTTGTGCTGCTGCCTCTGATTCTGCAATTGCTTGTGACTGAGCAACTGATGCTGCAGTTGAAGCTGCCACTGCTTCTGCAGTTGACTTAGCAGAAACAAGTGATGTTTTTTCATCTTGAGCTGTAGCCAATTCTGCAGCCAAAGCAACTTGTGCTGCTTCTAGTTCTGCTTGTTGAGTTGTCAAACCAGCTTCTGTTGTTTCAAGTTCTGCTTTATTAGTTGCAATCTCATTAATAGCAGCTTGGTTTTGTTCTTGTTTTGCAGCAAGCTCTTTTTGATCAGACTCTTGTTTTGTCAACATGTCATTATTAGCTGTAACAACTTTTGAAATAGCTGTGATACGAGTAATAGCTTCAGAGATTGACTTAGAGTTCAAGATAGAGTTGATGTAGCTAGTCGCAGTATTATTTTGTTGAGCACTACGAGCTTGTTTCGCCAAAGAATCTTGACGAGCTACAATTTTACTTGATAATTCTTGAATTTCAGATTCCAAATCTGCTGATACTTTTTCAAGTTCAGCATTTTTAGTTTCCAATTCTGATTTTTGTGTTCTAAGTGTAGATACTTGAGATTGGATTGTAGCAACTTGCGCTTGTGCAGTCTCTTGTTGAGAAGCAAGGTTACTAATTGCGTTATCTGCAGCAGCGATTTGCGAATCATAATCCTCTGCATGTACTGATGCAGCTGCTGATAAGGTTACACCACTTACCAACACTGCTGAAAGAATACGTTTTTTCATAATATAAAATACTACTCCTTTTCGATAAGACCTATTAATTGTATCAAAAAATGGCGCAAACTTTGTTACGCCAATATTACAGTTCTATTTAAATCTATCAACTGACAGATACAAAAATAATTTTTCAAGAATAGGTTTAATAAAGATAAAGGTCAAAAGATTAAACACTATACTAGGACTTAGTTGATAAATAATAAAATCCGTCACAGACTCATTGGAGAAACCATAAAATAAGGCAAAGCCAAAATTTATAGTATCAAAGAGAAAGAGGAATAAAAACATTAACAAAAAATCAACATAGGTATTTCTCTTAACAATTCGACCTAGCTGAGTTAACAGATAGCATAACAGCGGCAGAGTTAGAATTACTATACCAACTGTTTTGAAATAATAGGTATCATAAAGAAATCCAAAACAAACAAGGTAAAGAAAGGAATACTTATTTGGAAAATCAAGAGTTAAGATAAAAATATAAATAATGAAAAGATGAGATGATAGAAAAAATTCAGGAGATAAATAATGATTAAGTATCATCGAAATATGACCATCCCATAGAAAAGGAACAATACTCAGTAAGAAAGGAATAATAGAATACTTGGATAATTTCATATTATTTACCATCTCCAACTAAAGTAACATAAGAAATTTTATCAAAATCAGCATAAGGTTTTACCAAAATCGTACGATTTCCTTCATAATCACTCACAGAGTCTACAGTACCAATTGGAACATCCTTTACTGATACATCATCAAGACCACTTGTAACTACTTCAGTCCCAACCTTAACGTTAGAAGATGAATTGAGTTGTGTCATCTCTAACAGCTTCTTTTTATTATCATAACGAGATATAATCCCGAAAATCTGGTTATCATCCTCTGATTTGACGCTAGAAGCAAGGTAACTATCACTAGAACTACTAGAAAGTAAAGAAATAGTAGTAGTATCATCATATACCTTAGTTACAAAACCAATTACTCCACCATTAGAAGTTGCTAGCATAGATTTACTAACATTCTTAGACTTACCGACATTAATCGTTAACTCTTTTAACCAAGTCACAGAAGGTCGCATGGAAACGTCAGCAGTGAGAACATTATCACGACTTAGCTTGTCCGAAAGATTAAGCGAAGCTCTTAAAGAATCATTCTCTTCTTGCAAGTTAGAAATAATAGATGATTGATTTTCTAAATTCGATAAAGATTTTTTTAAATCTTGATTCTCATTATAGGTTGATAAGAGATCAGAAATAACATTATGAGATTTTGATAAAGCAATAAATGGAACTGAAACCACTGAGTCTACTTTGGTAACGAAACCCGAAACATTAGACGAGATATACTTGGTTAATTTTTTATTAGTAAAGACAAAAGAAAAAAGCATTACAAAAAATAGAAAAATAATAAACCCATAAAGAAGAAATCGATAAAAACTATTTTTCATTTTGTCACCTCAAAAAAAAGAAAACGAATTATCTTAAAGATAATTCGTCATAATACTACGGAGAATGGGGGATTCGAACCCCCGCGCCGGTTACCCGACCTAACGATTTAGCAAACCGTCCTCTTCAGCCTCTTGAGTAATTCTCCAATATGGGCACGAGTGGAATCGAACCACCGACCTCACGCTTATCAGGCGTGCGCTCTAACCATCTGAGCTACGCGCCCAAGCAAATGCTTGGCTTAAAATTTCCAAAAAAGCGGGTGACGAGAATCGAACTCGCGACAACA
>NZ_KV791113.1:0-1448 GCF_001807855.1 Streptococcus sp. HMSC10E12 | reverse complement strand
TATCCATGTTTTTGCATGTCTGGCCGTTCAGCCCTCGCCGACGTCCGGTCCTTTTTGATGCCTGCTGCAACGACGACGGCAGGCATCAATGACATCTGACTTTCAATTTTTTGTTAAGGGCAGGCCTGTGGCCGGATCCAGGTTTTTTTCCTTACTTTGACCTTGCCCCCGAGAAACGTATCCCTTAACCCGGTGCCGGGGTTGAGTATCTAGGGTTGTTGCCTTTGCCAGTTCTGCTCGTATTGCATCGGACTTACGTAATGCAGCGTCGAGTGCAGGCGCTCTTGGTTGTACCACAGCAGCCAGTTAATGACCTCGTCCTTGGCAGCACGTCGTGTTTTGAATCTCAAGCCATGCAGACGCTCCACCTTCAGCGAGCCGAACACCGTCTCGCTGCACGCGTTATCCCAGCAATTTCCCCGTCGACTCATTGAGCTGACAATCCCGTAGCCCTGAAGGACATGACGAAAATCAAAGCTGGCGTACTGGCTCCCCCGATCACTATGGAACAGCAGTCCTGAGGACTTCTGTGGATGACGCTTGAACCAGGCCATGCGCAACGCATCAATCACCAAGCTGCTTTTCATTCGTTCGTCCATCGACCAGCCCACGATCTGGCGGCTGAACAGGTCTACCACTACCGCCAGAAACAGCCAGCCCTCATCTGTCGGGATGTAGGTGATGTCGCCCACCCAAGCCTTGTCAGGCTCCTTCACGGCGAACTGGCGATCCAGCAGGTTTTCCGAAATGGGTAAGTCATGAGCGCTATCAGTGGTCACTTTGAAACGTCGTTTGCCCTTGCCGCAAATACCGTGGAGCTGCATCAGCTTCTGCACACGCTCCTTGCCGACACGGACCCCATCGGCCAGTAAACCCCGCCAGATACGAGGCCAGCCGTAGCTGCCACGACTGCGGGCATGAATGGCGCGGATGTGGACGAGCAAGGCCGCGTCGCTTAAACCTCGTTGAGGGCACTTAACTGCACAGCGAGCCTGGTGGCAATGAAAGCCGGTCGCACTGACGCCCAGCACCCGGCACTGCACAACGATAGGCCAGAGACGGCGATGAGTAAAAATGAACGCGTACTTCAGCTGGATGCTTTTGCGAAGTACGCCGTCGCCTTTTCCAGAATGTCGCGCTCCATCTTGACGCGTGCCAACTCGGCTCGTAGACGGCTTATCTCCATCTGCTCAGGAGTGACAGGCTTGATGTCAGCGCCGGTCAGCCTGCCTTGGCGATGCGCCTTGACCCAGTTGAACAAGGTCTGGTCGGATATACCCAGCGAGCGGGCAGCGGCAGCAAGCGTCAGGCCTGTATCAACCAGTCGCACGGCCTCAAGCTTGAACTCGAGGGTGTATTTAACGCGGTCTGTCTTGGGCTTAGTCATGTCGTATCCTTGCGGCTATTGAGGCACCTGGCAAGGGATACGTTTTTCAGGGGCAAGGTCA
>NZ_KV791112.1:3388-19692 GCF_001807855.1 Streptococcus sp. HMSC10E12 | reverse complement strand
CGAACCTCGCCCTTATCCTGCAAAAAAATCCCTGCCAAGAGCTTGATAAAAGTCGACTTCCCGGCACCATTACCACCAACGATGGAGATGATTTCACCTGAATCCGCTTGAAAATCAGGAATGTCTAACACCAACTTCTTGTGAAAACTCTTTTGAACTTGTGAAAATATTATGTTAGTCATTTAAGATAACCCCTAGATTTAGAAGATTCCCCTTAATTTGTTCAATTATTTTTTCAATATCTAATATGATAAAACTCTTCTTGCTTATCTTATAGCAATAAATAATTATTGATTGCACCATGAAAAGTTCATTCCTATAAAACTGGTTCTCCAAATATTACATAAAAATTGAACAACTCTACTCCTATAATATCTGGATTTATGTCAATACCTTATACACATTTTGATAGTATATTATCTAACCAAATAAGTAATCACTTTATTGACACAATAATATTATCCTTTTCTCGGATAACTAGAACTAAAAATTATAGCTCAAAAACAAAGTCTGCTATTCGTTTTGCTGCTTTCTCTGTGGCTAAATCAATATCCTCTTTAGTCCAAGTATCTTTGGTATACGTCACGAGAGACTGAGCTATTGGAAACTTACTACCAATATATCCATTACCTTTAGAGATATGATTTTCCTTCTTAGTTCTAAACCAGGCATCTCCAATACCACGATTTATTTCTGCTTCAAGTAAAATTTTGTTTCCTAACTTCTCAGCATATTCACGAAATTCATCCGGGTCATCGACACCTATATCATGCATGATGTGCTCTCTGTTAATCCCACTTTTTGGCATAATATGTTCGATGTCTATATTTCCGTCAAGCTTTAGATTTATAGCATGTTCGGTTGCAAATAGGTACTCATTCACATAAATAAGAGCATTTGAGACTCCACTCTCTAAAAGTGTTTGTTTAACATTTTCATATTCAAAATTCAAACGTATATGCTCTCGAACCTTATCAATTAATGACTCTGTTGAAAATGTATCGACTTGACTATACAACAAATTGATTTCCTCAAGAAAACCTTTGAATAATCTATGACTGTATGATAACTCTGATAATTCAATTAAGATACCAATTCGCATCAGGTACTCTATATATCTCTTATCATCTCGGAAAAATAGATAGCTACTCATAAATGGCCTTAAATTACCATTAAGCTGACTGACTACTCTACCAATCGAAGTTTCTGATGTAAGCAAATAAGTATGGAGTATCTTTTTCAAATCATCTGTAAAGACAACATCATCATTAAGAAGTTCCTTATTCTTATTAAAGAATACACGTATTCCGGGATTCCTTCTGTCTGCACCATTTTGTTGCGATAGCTTAGTGAAAATATAATGTGTCATCAACGTATTCAAATCAAGATTTGACTTGTCAGCCCATTCTACTATCTCCTGCCAATTATTTTCAAATGTTTTTCTATCTGCAGCACTAGCAGTTGTTTTGGAAACAATGACTTCAATTGGAGTCAATGGTACACCAGTACCATTTAAAGAGTTAAAAATATTAATAGCTTGGTCAGTATTAAAACTTGTAATGGTGATGACTTGGCAATTTTTTATAAAATGATTAGCAAAATTAATGCAATTAATAACACTCAATTCTTTGCAAGTATTGTAAAAATATCGGAAATTTTTGTAGAAGTTCGTATAGCGATTATCTTTTTGGCGACGGTATATTTGATGAACATTCTGTTTTATTTCTTCAAAATTGCGTCCAAGTAGAATTGCCTGCATGTCAAAAGCGTATTTTTCTGAGATGGAATCATTAATGTACTTTATCATTTCAACAGTTGGGAATGATAGCCCATCGACAAAATCATCTAGTTCATCCTCAGACATATTAAACAGTAATGAAGCAATTTGTTCTTTTAGTCCGTTCAGTCTCTTAATAAGTCGTCTACCATCTGCATCGTCTTGAGGTTGGTTAGTTAATTCACTCTCAATTTTAAGTAACAATGCTTTTAATAACAACATAAAGGTGGTTGTTCTTTGTTGACCATCAATTAGTGTAACGTCATGATCCTCACCAGACTCTTGGGCAATCAACACTGCTCCAAAGAAGTAATTGTCCTGTGAATCTTTATCGAAGTTTTCCATATGCTGATTGATGTCTTCAATTAACTGATCACATTGTGCCACCTGCCACGCATATGGTCTCTGGTAGCTAGGAATATAAAATTCAGATTTAGAAAAATATTGTTCTACTGTTTGTAGACTTGGTTGAATATCATTACGCATGATGAACTCTCATTTCTTAAAATTTGTCTCAATATAATGAAACTACACTTCTTCCATATTATACCACGAAAACACTTCCATAATTAAAAAAAGTAGAGACACTAATTAATGTATCACTACTTCAATCTCAATTTTTGCTGACTGTTGAATTCAGGTGATATCATGTTCTCACTTCTCCTCTTTCTTACTTTCTACAAACTTAACTTTCGTCATTTTTCCAAGTTTATATTTTTCAAAATCAGACATTCTATCATCTCCATATCTGCTTATTTTTTCTTACAATTTTTTTGATGTGCTTTTAATTTCTTCATCGCCCAATCATAATGACTTGAAGTAGTGCTTACAAAATACGAACCAAGTACACTTCCTCCTACCCACTTATAGACATCTTTTGAAAACAATTCTTCGTTTGTAAATCTCTCAGCTAATTCTAAAATATCTTTATGGGATTTATGAAACATTTCTTTTGCATCTTCAAGAGAAGTATTTTGATGTTTTTTCCAAAACTCTACATTCATATCTCCATAAGTTTTCCAATTATATGGAGCTGGAATAAAAGGTTTTGCCACTCCCTTTAAATTTGTATTTACCCAATTCAAAAGAAGCTGGTGCCATTCATATAAATGGATCAAAATATCTCTTAGATTTTTATCTCTTTTCCAATGAGCCTCTTTCTTTTTTTCATCACTTGAAAAGTCAAAAGGTGTGTTTAATTCTTCGTCAGATAGCTTAGCAATTAATACATTCAACTTATCATAGTTTTCTTTCGCTGCAATCATTAAATCTTCTTTTGTTCTTGGTCTTGGCATAATATTTCCTCCTACTTTACGCTATATCTCAATATGGTTTTTAAGTTTTCTTCTGATGTTCTATTCTTGTTGCTCAAATAGATTTCTGTATGATAATCAAATTTTCTTAAAAGACCATGTTTTTCCATAAAACTTTCTAGTTTTTCAAATGAATATGGTTCTGTGTCAAAACTTCCAATATGTAAAATCTGTACTGCTTTGCCACCTTCTACATTATCAAAAATGATTTCATCATATAATTTATTCGGTTTTTTCTCTCTAACATTCTTAATAGCTAAATCAAAAATATCTCTTGTAATAAAATCTGGCTGTTTAATCATAATTGCATATTTCAATTTATTTTTATCAAATTGTTCTCCAGAGTTTTTTCTCCAGATACCTTCGAGTGGAAATACAGCAAAATCTTTGTAAGAAGAATTATTTTCATCTATATTCGTCTTTTTAAATAACATTTTAATACCATATGCTAATGTAAACAATGCCGAAACTCTATCTGAAAAATCAGCTAAATTGGGATTACCTTCTCCATTTATCATAATGAACTTCTGATTAGGAACATCTATTATCTCCGCTTTTTGCTTTGCTCCATATAAGTATTTTTCTTCTTTTTTCCATTCATATTTCATAGCAAAATTCTCCTTTGTACTGATAAATATATTATACAAAAGTTAACTTGACACCATCTGTCATATTCTATATTTTTTAGCCATAATGTTTATTATGTTTTTAATTTTATCTCGAATTTCTTTCGGTTCTAACACCTCTGCCGCATCTCCATAGGAAAATATATAGTTATATAAATTGTAATCGTTGGGAAGTTCTACTGTAGCATATAAACTTCCATCTTCATCTTCTTCAATAGCACTGGATACTTCATCATATACTCTAAAAGCCATTTCTCTATCAAATTTTACTTTAACAAATACAGTTTCCTCATACTCGATTTCTTTTTTTAAGACAATACTATCAAAATCATCTTCAAAGGTATTTGGTAAAATTTCAAATTCTTTTATGCGTGACAACTTAAAATATCTAAAATCATTTCTTGACAAACAAAATGCATACACATACCAATCCCATCCTTTAAATAGGAGTCTTATTGGCTTTACTTTTCTGCTTGTTTCTTTTTTATTACTGGAAAAATATATAAAACGAACAATATTTTTATTGATGATTGCTGATTTTATATCTTTAAATAATTCATCATAAGATTTACTTCGTTGCCAATTTGTAAAATCAACTTCTATCCAGTTAGTATTTTTCGTTTTAAATAAAGCGGTTAATTTGGTTAAAAGTTCATTTTCGTACTCCTTATTTGTCAGTTCTAAACCTTTTAAGGCAATCAAAATCTGTTCTTGCTCGTTCTCAGAAAGAAATGATTTTTTCAATACAAAATCATCCGCTATTTCTATTCCACCACCTTTCCCTTGGGTGGCGTAGATGGGAATTCCGGCACTGCTAAGGACATCAATATCTCTATAAATTGTCCTTATTGATACTTCATATTTTTCCGCAAGTTCATTTGCCGTTACTTTTCCTTTTTCCAGTACATAATACAAAATTTTAAACAATCTATTGTTTTTCATTATTTTACCACTCCTAGTAGTTACTACTATATCGTAAATATGACATTTTTTGTCATGTTATAAATGTGTTTTAGATAAAACGCTGACATTAACTTCTATACTTGGTATAATTAAGACCCAAACTCATATCTCGCTTAACGCTTGCTTTACAAATCATTCTTATGTAGCAAGCACAGTAGTATTAAGCTCTAATATACCTTGAAAGATTTGGAAATAAGATAATTTTCAATGCCCATCTCATAACAAACCTCTCTACTTCTTTGACTTATCCTCTAAACTCTTAATTCCTGTATTCCAACATACTATAAAATTTGACCTCTTCCATAACCTACCACCTCTTTTTATATAGAATTATAACTAAAAGATAATACAATCTATTTTTGAAATAAAAACTCTTTCATATCCTATTCCCTCAACTCTTCAAGTACAGTTTCTACGTCCTCTTCTGTCACTATTTCTCCAGGTTCTACTTTCTCTCCTGGCAAAACATAATCATGGATCTTCCCATTTCGTCGGACAATACTGATTTTATCCCCCTTGATAAACCCTCTTTCTATCGCTTCCATTACTTCATCATATGTCATCATTTTTTTACCTCCTATTTTCTACAATATATCTATTCGTAAAAGATATCAAAAAGTAACAAAAAAATCACTCAAAGTTAAAAAAATTTAAGTGCCTATTTGTTTTCTACTATCAGTAAGCATTAGCTTAGGTTTGGATAAATTCCCAATGTAATGCTATATCATACAACTCTTCTAGAGTTGTCTCTTGTGCCGATGACAGCTGTTATTTCGAAAACTTAAATAGCTCTTTTTATGATATGGTACCTCAAAAGAGCCAGTTCAAAAGCCAAATCTCTGTCACTTTTAGAATTAAAACGCATCTGGTATATCCCCTTTTAAAAAAGCCACGTATTAAATACGTATCTTAACTTTCTACTGAACTTCAGGCCCTAAGACGAGATAGAGAATATCTCGCTTAGTATCATACTCTCAGGCGTGTTCATCAACTTCAAACAAGACTTCCGACCTTTTTGTTTAGCCCTGCGGTCGTACTGTTCCTGTGCTTCTGTATAATATCGCTTACATTACATCATTTTTTAACCCTTTTGGAAAATAAGATCCATATCAAAAAACTCTCCAAGAAGGAGAGGTTTTCTATAATGGATAAACCTTACGAAATTCTTCTAAAACAACCTTGCTGTCAGGTGTAAAAGTCAGTCCGGCCTCGCTCATCCACTCGGTGAAAACCTCCTCATGAACCTGACGCCAATAGGCCAGAGATTTATCACCCTCACCTTCCTTGTAGGCATGGTCGGCTGACACTTGATGGAAAGGCTGAACAGAAACCTTTGTGACTTCGACAATGCAGACAGCTTGATCTTGACTGTCTAAAACAACATCAAAGGTCCCTTCTTGTGGCAGGGGGTCGTTATCAACTGCATAAAGATCATAGGCGGATGCAGTTGCCGTCTTTTCACCTTTTAACACCAAATCTGCCAAGAGATCGGCTTCTACTCCAAAAGCCCAAGCATCGATTTCATCTCCGATTGAGGGGTTAATTTGCTTGTAGTCATTCCACATTTCTTGAGGTGTCATTTCTTCTCCTTTATTTCTTTTACTTTCCAATTATTATAGCTTGTCAGTTCTAATTCTGGAAATCCTCGCAACTCTGCCTTCACCTTCAATACTAAAGGTGAAGCATTGTCTGCAGTAATTTCTTCCAAATTCAACCAAATTGCATTTGCTGAATCATTGCTTCCATCAAGAAGCTCCTGAGGAAGGGATTGTTGAGAGCGTTCGAAATCGAGTACGATATCATAAAAGGCCATGATATGGTATACGGCGAAGTCTTGCCCTTCTTCTTGAACCAACACATCATAGATTCTAGGGTTTGAATAAGAGCTTATCGCATATCCTGTCTCTTCCAAAACTTCTCTCTTAAGAGTTTCTGTCAACCCCTCACCGAGTTCTTGACTACCACCCGGTAAATCAAAACGCTGTTGATAAGGTCCTCTCATTTTCTCAATGCAGAGAAGTTTCCCATCTTGAAGACAGACTCCGTATACACCAAAGTGATCTTTGATTTCCATATTCTTAACTTCCTAGCTTCATTTATTTTTTACCATACCTATCATCATACATTTATCTTGGGTTGGGGGGGACTCTTTATTAAAGACATTTTGTCTATTTAACTTTAACAGACTTTCAAAACAAAAAACGCAAGAGTTTCCCCTTGCGTTAAACGTCATGGTGAGATAACCCCATGAGCACATAATTAATTCTAAAGCTATTTTACCATATTTGTAAAGACTTTTCAACCAAAAATATACTGTCAATTATTTTGTGTTTACACAACTTATTTTACACTACCACCAATACATAGCAACTCCTTAATGATGAAGTCATCATTGAGTGTGATAAAGACCTCTTGAAGATATAGCAAGTCTAATGGGTATAGCACCTAACTGGATACCTAATAACAACCTTCGAGCGAATGAATATGAATGTTCCTTTTACCAAAAGGATTAGAGACAAAAAACGGTTCACTACCCAATATATGGTAATGAACCGTTATATATTACATAATAGTTGTCATGAGTTCTCTAACAATCTGAACTGATTTCTCAAAAGAAATATCTTGTGCATATTTGAATTGTCTTTGATAACGTGTCCAAAGTTGCTTTTGATACTCATCAGTCTCAATACTATTTAGCTGACTTTCCCAAATATCAATAGCCTCTTTACTTCCTCGTTTTTCTACAGTATTGGCCAGGGCTTCACGCAACACATCGAAATTTATCTCATCTTTTCTGATATGATACAAGGTAAAAAGGTCATAACGATCACGAGGACGTGTTGATGCTACTCCTCGGCTAATGATCGTTTCCAATTTTTCAGCTAAGACAGTTTCCAAATTATAAGTCCAAACCTCAATGGTTTCATTTTTAAATAGGGATGGCATCGAATAAGTAATTTCTCTAGGTGTAATCTTATCACCCGTTGTAATGTCGATGAAAACAACCTCTCTTAAAGTATCAAATGTAGCATTGAGTTTTAGAGAAAATCCCCCGTATTCGTCATCTTGGCGAATCGGCTCTAGTTTATCTACTTCAAATGAAAAGACATCGTCCGAATCCGAAAGAATCTCTTCAAAGATGGTAATCAGATTTTCTTGACTAAGTGTAGTCCCTTTAAGCGTCACATCTAAATCCATTGTCGTTCGCTTATCAAGTCCTATCAACTGTCCTATTAGATAACCGCCTTTAACAATGAAAGAATCCTTATAGGAACTTTTAGCAATCAATTTCAATACCTGTTCAATTAGGAAGTTTTGCTGAAGCTGCTGGGCAGGAATACCTCTATCCTTAGCCATATTCTTAATCTTTGCCTTAAAGCTATTTGCATTGGAAAACATTAGGTTAATACCTCCATGTAAGATTGCAACTTATTAGTCACCTTGAATAACTGTGCATAGTGAAACAGTTTTGAATAGTTAACTTTGTGATTTTGAAAATACATCTTAAATGCAGGAGCTATAACTTGAACATCAACTTGATAAACTGGTCTTAAACACTCTGCTAAAACCCTCTCCGGCTCATACACCTTAATCTTCTGCCCCACTTGTCGCTCAAGTTCAATTATTCCTACATCGTAATAAGAACGAAGAACTATCGGACGTATACCTTCTGATTTAACATTTTTTGTATTGGTTCCATAAGGAAAGCTCATAGTCATCTCAAAAGGAACTGTTAGTGATAATCCATGTAACCAAAGAGCTGTTTCTAAAGAAAAAATTCCTTTTGAAAAACGTTGCTGCGCCACAAACCATTCGTCCAGATAAGTATCAGGGAGGCGATATAACCCCTTTCCTTCAACCTCTACTTGTCCCTCATCAATCATTCTCAGCAATATTTTGTAAGGTAGTTTCTCTTCCAGAACTTGTTGAAAGGTCAGAAATCCTTGATGTTGTCGAAAAGAAGCCATAATCATTTCAATATTGTTCATAATAGCAGTATCCTTTTGTCAGAAATAAAATGCTAACACTTTTATTAGATGTTAGCATTTTATTTCTTTTTTATCAACTATTTCGGGTTTAATTCCTTCAGTAAGGATGCCACCAGAGCACGAGCTTTTAGCAAGCGATAGAAACTACTAGACCGTTTAACCCTTTTAAAAAAGCCACGTAAAAAATACGTAGCTTAACTTTCTACTGGACTGCAGGCCCCAAGTCGAGATAGAGAATATCTCGCTTAGTAGCATACTCCAAGGCGTATTCATCAGCTTCAAACAAATCTGAAGCTAGAAACCTTTTCGTAAAGTTAGTTTCATCTTTACGCTTAAATGTTGCTGTATATCTATGTTTAGTCATTATCTTTCTCCTTTAATATTCGTACTGACCTTTGACGCCACTATAGAGCCAGTAAACAGCTTTGTCATAGCCTTTTTGAAGGGTACCGTTAGCATCTTCCATCAAGTCTCGCAAGGAATAAAATCCTAGGTAACTGTCTACTGCCGATTCCATCAGGCAGAAAAGATAAGTTGGCATATCTTTTGTTCCCCAAGCTAGAAGATCTAACTGACTTAAATCGTCTCTTACTTCCTGCGGGAAACGACTTGGAAAATTACTCGTCGTAAAATTACCAAGTTCTTGTGCTCGCTGTAACATAGTTAAGCGAGTTTCCAACATGCGTATATCAGCCTCTTGAAAGGCTGCTGCATGTTCTTTATTAACAATCAACTTCGACAGACCAGAATTGATTTCCTCAACGTCATAATAAAGTGAGGATTCAAACGGAATTTCGATAGGAGGAAGGTTAGATACTCCCTCTCGATTCAAAACCACGTTTCTCACTGGTCGGCATCGCAAACTTTGTTGCATATCCATCTTGTTGCTATCGATAATTGATGAAATACGGTCATTGATTAGGTCTGACGGAAAGCCAGCAATATTACTATTATATTGGTGAACTTTCTCAATATAGTAGAGACCTTGAGTGATTCCTGTCATTGTTTTTCTCCTTCTTGAGTCAAATTACGCCATTATAACATCGTCAAGACCAAGCTCTTTGAGACCTTTTTGAGTCTCGCTATTACTCTCAGTTGCCTTCAATTTGATGACAACATTCAAGCCCATATCACGCGCTTGTAACAATGCTGAAGCAAGTGCTGGTTCGGGTTTTCCCTCAACGAATAAGGTTTGAACCTTACGTTGCTTCATTTCTAGAATTCTCTTGAGATAAAGACAAGAGAGTTCCAAAAATGAATAAGATTGAGCGTTATCAATCCGAGGGAATGTTGTAACGCCTTCAAGAAGGTCTTTAGCAAAAAGATCTGCAAAGACTTCCTGTGTTTTTTTGTTTTTATAAACGAAAATTTGTTTTGTCATTGTTTTTTCTCCTCCATAGAAAAAGAGGAAGGTGTAGCCTAGGGCTAATACCTTCCTCTTTCTCTTATATATCAAATATGCGATGTATCTTGCACGATACACTATTTATAGCGGTAACTCACCACTGCATCTCATCAAGTTCTCGTGGGCTTAACTTACGCCCCAATTTTTCTTCAACACGCGCAGCCCAGACAAGATTGCCATTCTTGATCATTTCAATCTCCTCTGGTGTCTTGTATGGTTTTTCTGGTAAACCTGAAGACTTCCAGTCTGCCTTAAATTGTTCAACTATCCTCATGGTTGGCTTTCGCCTCCCTTCAAAAACCGGTCAATGAGCAACTGGCATGCTGCCGTATGAAACATCACACGGTTTGTATTTGCAATACGACTGCAACCATAGCGACGCACGTAGTAATCTAAAAGAGCAGTCTTTGAAAGACAGATCATGACCCCCTCGAAACCACGATTGAAAGCATCTTGGGCAACATGTGCTAACAAAAGCCCTGCTATCCCTTGATTTTTCTTATCCATACGAACCTCTAACTTATGAACAAAGGTGTAAGCATCTCTAGGTTCTGGAGTGAACTCAATCATTCCAGAAACCTCCCCTTGAATCACAAAACCACTGGTCATAGCATCAGATGAACTCCTTACCGTCCAATCAACTTCAAAACCTTCTGACGTCAAATCAGATAAGGTCGAAATCGCATCTGAACTAAAGGTCCAAAAGAAGGTTTCTTTCATGCTTTGTCTCCTCGCTACATGTTTTTCTTTATACCTATTATAACACCATTTTTAGATAGACAGTCGGCCTAAAGCTAGCTCTTGATCATAGACTCCCTCTAACTCTTTCAGATAAGACTCGGAATAATCTCCAAGGTCTTCATCTGTTAAGAGTTTAGTGGTTACCCCTTTACCTGGGACATTGCGAGTCATAACGGTTGCTTTATAAATAAAGTTTACGCCAGACTCTGCATCTACATAATCAAATGTGGCAGACATTGGGATATCACTAAGAGTGCTATCTTGCTTTAAGATGTTAGTCAAAAAGTTATCGATATTCTCTCGAATATTCCAATTCCCACAAGCTGTAAAAGGAAGTGTCACTGAGACAAGTCCTTCTTCAGTTGTGATACAATCTGCTTCACTTGGAGAACCATTTAGAGTCGTTGGGGTCCAAGCTTTTTCATTGATTACTCTATGAGTAGCCACAAGCACCTCAATATCTGAAAATGTTGGCGCGGAAATAGTTACCTTGCCAAAGGCATGAGAAATATTTCCCATTCTTTTTCTCCTTTCCTAGAAACAACGCATTCTTCCGTTATCTCTAAAAGAATAGTAATTATCCTTCGTTACGATAACATGGTCTAAGACCTCCATTTCAAAGAGCTTTGCAGCATCTTCAAGGGCCTCAGTAACATTAATATCATTACTGGAAGGATATACACTTCCAGAGGGATGGTTATGAGCTACCAGCACGTAGCGAGCTAAATTCTTCACTGCATAGTGAAAAATCTCTCTTGGACACGCCATACTACGATGAACGCTACCGATGAAAACTACTCGCTCCTCGATAACGTTACAATGCACGTCTAAGTACCACACTACAAGATGCTCTTGCTTCTTATGTCCATAGGCTTTTTGGATACTTTGAGCAAAATATCCTGTCCCAGTGACACAAGTTGGCTTTTCTTCCTCACCTTCTGAACGTTTGAAAAGTTCAAGCATTGAAAGAAAGGCAATAGCATCTCTCTGAGTTAATCCATAATGTTTTAACTCCTCGATACTTAACTCACAGACCTTCTTAAAATCTCCTTGCAATTCAGAATACAAGGCATCGACCTTTTCTGAAGGAATCCAGTGAGTGAAAGCCCTTTTGAATAGCTCTATATCACCAAAGTCTTTAGGATGTCTAACTTGTCTCCTAGTAATTGTTTCTGTCATTGTTTTTCTCCTTTACCTGTTAAACCACAAGCCATTTTTCCTGCAGTTGCATAGCGACTGCTGCGGTTGTGGTTACTTTAAAAAGCAAACGCTCCTGGTTATCTCTTGCCACTACAACAGCAGCACTACTCTCATACAAAATCGAAATGGTACTTTCTCGAGGTAGTGTTTCTAGTAGGATACTGATTCTATCCATAACTACCTCCTCCTAGGCTGGTGCTACTACCCACATAGAGCGGATAGCTTGCACCTTTCGATTCGTCTCTGCACGGTCTAAGCGACAATCGCTATCAAAATTGGTACCGTAGACATCTTCGTATACCTCTCGCATACGTTTGCCCAGGTCCTCAATATGAGACAATTGTGCTTTCGAAGCGCGTGCATTGAGGTCAGTCATATAGCGATGATAAACTTTCCTAAACATCGCATTTAATCTGGCATCATTCTCTAGGTACCATTTAAGGGAGTAGTTCTTGTAGTGCTCGTGTAACCACAAGGCTTTTTCTCTTTTTGTCATTGTTTTTTCTCCTTTATAAAACAAAAAATGGCCCCTAGGACCATTTTTCTGTTCTTGTTTTGAGGGTTGTCAGTTCGTTAAGCATAGCTTCGTAATAAAGTCTCCGTTTCAGACGTGACGAAAACAAATCCACAAATTCCTTATAGTAATGAATATCTTCATTTGTATAGGACTTACAGGGACGATTTTCATCAAAAACGATTAACCAGACTCTTTTTCCGGGAACGGCTTCACTCATTGAATTGACACCTCTGTTATCCAAAGCTTCAAGACCCGCTAGTGAAACATACCCTACTCGAACCTTATGCCCATCGTTCTTTAGATAAGTACACACTTTAGCCATACATTGCCTATGTTTTTTTGGCTTGTGGGCACCCTCTAAAAAACACAGTATATTAATAATAGACGTCTCCTTCCTTTGTTCAACTACGAAAGAAGTGTTGAATCCCTTCTATCAAAAGAATAGGGATTAGAAATACTACGGCAACTAATAGTTTAAAAACCAATTGGTTGCGAAGCAAGTTGCATAGGAAAAATAGCCTAGAATGGCCACAACCCGAATAACCAACAGCTCTGGAAGTGTCTATTTAAAGAAAGTGTACCAAACTTGTTGTTCGACATATGTTCGGTTTGAATGGAAAAAATTTAAAATACTGGTGATTGTTTATCTGACAAAGTCACGACTAATCACCTCTTTTTGTTTCTGTTGCAAAGCATGGTTGTACATATTTAGCAAAAACTCCTTCTTAATAGGGTCCTCTTCTGCTATATATGCTTCAAAAAGATCATTAATATTTTGCATACCCATTCCTACCTTAGTCGTTATAATATCATGTTGCATAATTCTTATCCTATTATATCACACTCTTTCTCACCCAGGGATAGTCCTACCCTCTGGATAATGTTCAATTAATGCCGATCAGGTAAACGCCTCTAATTAACATTTCTCTTTTTTTGTTGCCGTAATAAAATCTGACCACTTTTTGTTCTACTACTATTGTTGTTGTGCTTGCTGACGTTGTTTAGAAACAAAATCAGATAAAGCTTTGAGTTGAACAGTCAACCCTTGGCTTTCTCCTAGCTCAGACCACTCAAGCAACTGGCTTTCTGTTGCTCCAAGAGACAATGCAGCTTCTTCACCACGAGCAACCATTTGAATCAGTTGATCATCGTTACAAGCAGCTTTTATCCCTTTTGTAGCTGTTTCACTCTTTTGTGAAGCTACTTCAGACTCGCTAGTTGCTTGTGATACACTGTCACTTGCCACTTTGTTATCTGATGTCACCTCACTAAGTGATGTCTGTTCACTGCTACTCAAAGAAGCAGTAAGCGACGCTGACTGAGCAGTCTTTCCATAGCGAGCACCCGTTGGTTTGCGAGGTGTTTTCACTTGCGCATTTGACTGATAATTATGGTTACTATCATAATTACCAGTCTGTTGAGCTGATTGCGAATGATTTGACACATTGTCCATATCTAGTTCTTCGCTATCAGCCTCAATACCAAGCAATGTTTTCACCTCGTATCGACGTAGGTAGGTTACTTGTGCTCCCAGATTCTTAATATCATTGACATTGTAGAATACCGGAACCGACTCAATGTCGTAAGAAACACCACTTTCATGAAGTAGTGTCGTCACAACTTTGATCCCATTGGCATTACCAAACGGAATATGTTTGGTTTGTTGCGTCAATGTTAAACCGTACTTATTAAGAGCTGGACGTACAGCCCCTAAAATCTCTGAGAGAGGGGCGAACTTAAAGTCCACGTTCTTAAACGTGACTCTACTTGTCGCAGTTACCGACTCAAACTCAGCTTGAGCCTTGGCCAAAGCCTCAAACAATGGAGCCATAACTTCCGGTTCGTCTTTTTTAACTTGTTCAGCCTTTTGCCATTCTAACTGCATTTCCGCCTTAGCTAAAGCTACTTTAGCTTCAATAAGTTCAGCTACTAAGGTTTTCTCATTTGGTGTGTTCAACATAGTTTCAGTCATTTGTTTTTCTCCTTTATCATAAAAAGTGGCCTTTAGACCACTTTCTCTATTTATTGTTGTAAAAATTCTGCCACTGTTTTTGCTGTTGTTAACGACTTATTCGTTAAACAGTAATCACAGTGCCCACATCCTTCGACAGACTTATGTGCCAAAGCATCTTTAAGCGCTTCAACATGTCCATAGAAGATGTCTCTCCCCATTTCAATGATTGTATCATCGATTAGAATTAACTCCTTATCGGGAACAGGTTCCTTTGAAACTGCCATAATATAAGGTGTAAACTCATAACCGTAGGTTTGCTTCAGCAACTCCTGATATACGTACATTTGTAGCGTATACTGATATTCTACTATGTTATAGAGAAGCGACTTCGTATAACGATGTAGTGTCGTCGAATATTTTTCCGACTGAAGACTCTCCATCGTTTTCAAATCTATGAAATAACCACCTGAAAGATTCAGACTATCAATTTTGCACTTGAAAGGAATCCCTTCTAACGTTCCAGTGATAATCCGTTCTTTCTCCACCATCTCATCATCTGTACCATGATACAAACGATTAAAAAGCTCCTCTTTTTCTAAAGCAGCAATCATCTTATCTGCTTGTTTGAAAGAGGCTTTTACCTGGCCAGCAGTTTTTCCTCGTTGACTTATGATCTTATCTCGATTCATTTCCAAGAAAGCTTCATGAGCTTCTTTAGTCTCAAAATAAGAATGGACATAATTACCAACAAGTAGGCTTTCTGTCTCCGTCTTCTCAGGCCAAAAGCCCAAATCGACAACTTGTTGTCTTAAGGGACATTTGATGTACTCCTTCAGACGAGAAGTGGACATGTAATACCTATCTTGGTAGTAATTATCCTCTGTCAATGGAGGAAGTATCTCTACTTCTTTTATCATTCTTTCTCCTTCCAAAACAAAAAGAGCTCAGTATGACTGAACTCTCTACTTTCTTCTTAAAACCTTGAACTATGTACTAGAAAGGAATATTCTCAAACATAGAATCATCTAAAGGTTCTCCGCCTCCAGGAAAGCCCCCTTCTGCAGGTCCAAAATCTGGACTTTGCGAAGAAGAGTTACTATGGTCACGAGGCTGTAAGTTGTCAAAGTTTGACACATTAACCTCGGTCACATAGACCTTTTGACCTTGTTGGTTTTCATAAGAACGAGTTTGTAAGCGTCCCTCAACTGTCACAAGATATCCCTTCTTGATCCAGTTAGCGAAATTTTCCGCATATTTACCCCAAATGACGAGGTTAATAAAATCGGTCTCTCGCTCTCCATTTTGATTTTTAAAATCACGTGGAGAGGCGATTCGAGCCGTTGCTACTGCCTTGTTCGAAGGTGTGTAGCGAAGTTCCGGATCTGAGACCAAACGACCAGTAATAATGACTTTGTTAAGCATATGCTTTTCTCCTTTAAAAAATTGTTGTTGTAAAGTGACCTTGGAAAGTCTCGAATACCTATTCGTAGTCTTTCCTCCGCATGCCGATAGTTTAGAGTTGGGAACACCTGTTCCTCTGCTCTAATCATCGAGATGTCGCCTTTCTTTTTTGTCCGTCTACTCAAACTCAAAACAAAAAAAGCATAACAAAGAAGCTGGCAAGCCTTGTCTTAAAAAACAAGGTTGCGCGTGCCTATGGAAAACCATAGGAAAAACTTCTCGTTATGCTTAGTTGCTAATAACGTTTGTTGTAGCCTTTCAAAGTAAGTAAAGGCAATTATCTCGTACCTGTTATAAGCGTTAAGCCCCTTTTTCTGTCTGATAGCTTAACTGATAGCTAAAAGCGAGTACGCTCCCT